>NZ_JALAHI010000070.1 GCF_022711995.1 Enterococcus sp. | reverse complement strand
TCGCCGAAAAGTGCGCACAGGTTGTATCCGTTTCAGAAAAAGGAATGGTTCGAGACGGCAGAATATAAATAGAAGTGAAAAAAATATACATATAGACTGGAAAGGCTTCACTTCCCGGGAATGCTGCTGCATCGATCATAGTAAAATAGACTTGACGAATCTTCTGGTAGAGGGAATCTTGACGAATCGTTAAAAGAAACTCTTGAGAAAATGTCTCTGTCAGTAGTTGATTTTTTGATTGTTGTAAAAAAATGGTCGACCAGACATAAAACTGTAATTTGACATGAAACGGAAAAGTCACTTCGATTTTTTGTTCTAAAAACTGTAAAAAACGCTCGATCTCAGGCCGATAAAATCGTTTATGTATTTCAGACATTGGCAGTGTAAACCAATAAAAGTAGTAAAAAAAATAATGCTTATCTAGCATCGAACCGATGATTTTTCCTTTTTTAATTTGAATGTGATAGGTTTTCAGAAACTCATTGATATGTTGAAAATGCGCATAAAGGACAGATTCTGAAAGAAAAAAATAATCGGTCAAGAATGGAATCGTGCAATTCGGCTTTTGTTGCAAGAGCGCTAATAATTGATAATCAATCGATTGTTCAAAAAAATGAAACAATATAAATTTTAGACTTGAATGGTCCGACTTTGTTAGTGAGTAGCAGACGGTATTTCCCTTAACCGTTTGAAGCAATTGAATGCCAAACCGTTCTTGTTGCGCAAGTAACGCAATATCTTCCAAATGACTTTGCAATAAGAAGTTACTTAGCTTCACTTGTTTGCCTAATTCTTTCTTCGATAAAGGACCATCCGCATTCATCAGCTCTTCAATGATTCGTAATTTATTGTAGTCATTCTTATTCAATAACTCCTTTAATTCCATAATTATCTCCTTGTATGATCCCTCTCGCCAAATAATCCCCAATTATTCTCTAATGACGCTGGGCTGTAGAATAAGGACAACCACTGAGCATTTTTCCATTAGTTATCAGAATGTCACAAATACAGGTAACAAATAAGGTTTATAAAAAAATGGGTAACCGTCTCTTTTATGCCGTCCTCATTTTATCCAAAATCATGAGTGAAAGCAATGACGGAAATGACGGAGTAGAAAACTTTCTTGATTGCTACTTAACAGATCAATCAACGTAACTGGCAGAGTGGCTGTCCTTCTCTTAATTAGCTCTGACCAATCTTTGTTGCAATCCCATCGTCTCAAATCTCCCTTTAAGTAAAGAAAACCCGAAACAGCACAAATAATCGGTCTCTCAAAAATCCTCCCCACGATGTTTGAGAGACCGTTTCATATTAAGGTGCGTCTACGATCGTCCATTCGAGATCCGAACGATAATTGCCCACCACATTTCCGCTAGGCACATCTAGTTGGAAATAATGGGTTTCATCTTGAACTAACGCATATTCATCTTGTCCTTTTTGCAGGACGGGTACTTCAATACTCTCTGACAATGGCGAAAGGAGTTGTTTTTGATTATCAGAAACAAAACTTAGTACCGATCCTTTTAGCAGCTGGTCCTTGTCTTTAAAAGACGACGTTTGTTTGACCATGAGATGCCAAGCGGCTGGATGATTGGCTGTATCCGTCACCAAGACGGTTGCACGTTCAGCTGGTTCTGAGACCACTTGATTGGAAATAGGAATCGTTGGAAACTGAAGAATCGGGCTGACCTCTTTGAAGCCTAAGATATCCGGCTGAACATTTATGGAGAATGTAGCAGTCTGAAGGGCTCGCGCACCATCACTGTCTTTCACATCAAAAACAACTTGGTGCTTGCCTGTAGTCAGTGAACCCACTTCAAGTTTTCCTTGGTAAGTCTGCCATTGTCCAGCAACTGTGTTTTCTTTTTGATCCAGAAGAACTTCGGCGCCATTGTCAATAGTATAAGATAGTGCTACTTGCTGACTATCTGCATCTTGCCACCGGAATTGAAAAGGCACTTCTTTCGTTGAGGCATAAATATTCTCTGTCGCCCCTTCGGCTGGATCATCCAGTTGTATCTCTGGTGCTTGATTCATTTGCTGAACCTGCAGATTCGTTGTGTCACTAGCCGTTTGCCCATAATTGTCGTTGATGGTAAGGATTGTTGGAACCTCTTCCGCTTTCGTAACAGCCTGGCTGAGATCAACTGTCATCTCAAAGGTGCCATCATCTTTAAAGCTGCCTGCAGGGATGGGAATCGTTTTACCGTTAACCGTCAATGTTTGACTGACCGTCGCAGAAGGATCACTATGCCACGTCCCACTCAAATGCACCGCATCTAGATGACGGAAGTCGATCACTTGGTCTTTTGTATTCGTATCAAAACGAACGGCTAATGCTTGAATCCCGGGCATTTCTGCTGTTAGAAAACCATGATCAAAGTCAAAGTCTCCTGTGATATTGAGACTACTGTCAAACATGGCACTGTGAAAAGTAAACCCATTGCCTACGTGGGTTTCAATTGCTTTTTTGGTGACCTTTGCTTGATAACTCAATGTCACCACCGTACCTTTGTTCACTAATACATTTTTTAAGCTAAACTGATCTGAGTAATAGGGCTCTTGATCAAAGTCAGGAATCTTGTCGGATGCTTCCACTTTAATCGGGGTCATTACCCCATTGTATTGAAACAAGTCCCCGTAAAATTTGGCATAGAGATTGAATGTAGTATCGATGATTTCCTTCGGTAACTCTTTGCTGCTGGGAACAAACTCTCCGGAATCAACGATATCCCCAAAACGGATACTATACGTAGGTTGGCCGATCAATTCTAAGCCCTGATTCTCATCCGGATAAAGAATGACCATTGAAGATTGATCAAAAGAATCATCCAGTGGTCCATCATCGAGTTTTGTTAACTCAGTCGTCACTGTCACAATATCCCCTACAGAAGTGAAATCCGGTGAATGATCTTTGGTATAGGTCAATTTTGCTTGAACATGGCCACCTAAAATAGTTGACTCGGATTGATTCACTGGCCAGCTCGCTGCATAAACAGATTGACTCGTTAACAATGTAGTAACAGCGAATAATCCTAAAAGGATCCCCAGCATTCCCCATCGATGCCTATTTTTTGCCATTTGCTTCACCGACCTTTGTTTTGTTGTTTGATCAACTTATAAGTTAAAACGAGGATCACAGCTATTAATACCCCTCCGATAGCGAGAATATAGGGAAGATAATCCAGCGGTTGTTTCTCGATCACAGCTTCTTTATTGATTTTTTTGACGGCAGCTGCTTTGATGGTAAAGTCCTTTGTCAGATGCCATTTTTTCCCCGTATCTTTTTGCACGGCATCCATTGAAAGGGTATAGTTGCCAGCTTTCAGCTGTTGCTTATCCAAGTCAACAGGAAATTTAAAGTTTGTATTGGGTGCCATTGATACCGCAGCATTCTCGGCAGAATACAAGACTTCTTGCCCTTTTTTGGTTATTTCCGCTTTGATATCCAGTTGATTGATGATTCCTGCTGTAGGATTTTGCAGCTGAGCAAAAATCGTTGTATAGGAATTTTGCAGACCTGGTTCTACCGACAGCAGCTTGAGATCTGGCGACACTTGATCAAAACTATTTTGCAGTTTGATGCCGATCACATAGGCATATTTATTTCTAATACCTGTGCCATCGACTTTCTTCGTTTGATCCTCTTCTTTCTCAACGTGGATGCCGCCTAAAACGATGCCTTTAAATGTGGTAGCAGGCATTTTCACTTGAAAAGCCACGTCTTTGTCTTCACCGCCTTTAAGCGTGATTTCCTGTTCTTTTGGGGTAACAAGTTGGTTTAACTCATAGGTAGCAGAAGCATCTTTTTTAAACGATGGTTGACTGTAGTCGATGACACCGTTGCTATTTGTTGCGGCGTTATTGACTTGAATCAAATAGGTTGCCGCTTTCGCCGAATGATTCGCCAAGTGGATCGAAATTTCTTTCTGATCTTTTGGTGTTAATAAAAGATCAAAATAGGAAGCATTGGTATTTGTTTGAAACTCAGGAATATTGGCAGAAACACTATAGCCATCTGCAGCAGTTTCAGCAGCAAAAGCCGGTTGGCTCCACACGAAAATAAACAAACAACCGACCAAACGAAGCACGTAATTCATTGTTTTCATGGAATCGCCTATTCAGCAGGAGTTGCAGCAAGGGTCCATGTGATGGTTGCTGTATACTCTTTTGCTTCAGCAGAACCAGCAGGAACTGCCAATTGAACATTTTCATTATCGCCTTCTGTCCCATCGAATACATCTAACCATAAGCCTTGACCTGCTAATGAAGAAGCTGTCATGACTGTCTTTGCTTCATTATTATCAAAGGTGACATCTGATGTCACTGGTGCAGCACTGAGATTATCTGAAGTTGTCTTTGCTTCCCCATTCTTAAAGGAAAGGACTGCGCCTTTTAATTCGCTTTTATCTGTTGCCACAAATTTTGAGGCAGCAGCAGTTAGTGTCCAGCCCTCTTCTACCCCACGCTTATCTGTGATTTGTACGCGAGGTTCAGCATTTTCCGCATGGTATACTTCATCGCCAGCAGAAATTTGTTTTGTTCCAAAGGTAATGTTTGAAACATAGTCTAGTGATAAGGGCCCATTGTCTCCTGTTCCATGATTGTCTGGATCATCTGGGTCAACTGGATGGTTTGGATCGTCTGGTTCGTCAGGATTGGAAGGATCAACTGGTCCGTCAGGGTCTGTATTATCACCGGTAAAAGTGATTTTCGCTGTGGAGGTTGCGGAATCACCGGTTTGGTCAGCAGAAACAAGGACAGTGCCGATCACTGTGCTGGAAAGCAGTGCAAGGGATGCGAGAGAAAGTGTTGTCATTTTTTTCATAGGGAATACTCCTGTTCTTTAGTAAGATTAAGTAGGGTCATTGCTTGATTAAGCTGGTGCATCAGATAACGTCCAGACAAGGGTTGCCGCATAGTTCCCTGCTAGATTTCCTGCTGGAACTTCTAAATGAACCGCTGCAGGGTCCATTTTATCCCCCCAGACGCCTAATCCTTTGTTCGCTGCGGCAGACATGATGGTTTGTGCCGAATCATTGACACTGACATTATAGGTTGCAGCTGGCTGATCGACTGCGATATTATCGTCGGTTGTGGCCGCTTCGCCAGTTGGTAACGTCAATTTCGCGCCTTTTAATGTGTTGTCGCCATCAGTGAAACCTTTACCATCATAATTCACTTGCAACGTCCATCCAGCACCGGTTCCTCGCAAGTCGGAAACTTGAGCTAGCATCGATTTACTTGGTTTTTGTGCCGTGTAGGTTTTGATGGAAGATCCGATGGTTTGCGTTCCAAAATCAATGTTTGATACATAATCGATCCGTAAATTACCTGTGTCTCCCGTAGGATCATTGGTTGGACCATCATTATCGTCAGGATCAACGATCGGTGTACTTGGATCATTATTATCATCAGACGTTTGCAAACCTATTTTGGCCGTGCTGGTGGCATCTTTTTCTGCTGCGTTTGCAACAACTGCTCCACCTAAAATAAAGGCACTAATCAAAAGGGTAGGTAAGATTTTTTTCATTTTTTTGTGTCTCCTTTCCGTTTATAAATTGCTAGTAGGGCTACTAAAATTACGACGACCCCAAAAGAGGATAAATGTTGGTTGCGTTCGCCAGTTTTCGGCAACTCACCTTGGTGTGCTGTAGAATCCCCTGACTCTCCTGTTTTAGACGTGGACGGCTCTTCTGGATGAGCTGCCGATGTGGTTGTTCCTTCAAACGTTATGCCGGCGGTACTTTTGGCGGTAGCCGCAAATGTTTCTTGCCCACTGAACAATAGTGCAAAGCAAATGAACATAAAAGGAACTACTTTTAAATACTTCATCTGGTTCCTCCTGAATCGTATCCTGCAGTGTCAAGTAAAGACTGTAGGAATCTCTTTTCTCTCCCACCTCTCTGCACATTTTTCTTAAACAAAAGGAAGCAGCTCTTCCCTCTTGCCTCATGCATGTTGTACTGGATTCTGTCTACTGTCTTGATCAATGATAGAATTTGCTCTTAGACGGCTAAATGGCCTTTGGAAAATTCCTCAAACAGTATAACGCCATTCCTGTTTTATTTTTTCTGGAATAATTTTCATTTTATTTAAAAAACAAGAGAAAAAAGTTATTTTTTAAAAACATCATTTTTATAAGAGTTTTCTGACGAAATATTATTTTTAAATAACAAATAAAAACGACAACGCAACCGATCAAGACAGTCAAAGATAACAAAAAAAGAAACGCCGCAGCGTTTCTTAGAGGTTGGATTAATAATTTCCTTCCGTATTCGTCGTTTGACTTTCAGAAGTTACTTCATCTGCGCGACCTAGTGATTTGAGCAGATCATTGCGGATTTCATTATAAGAGTCATCTTGAATATACACGACTGACTGGCCGTCGTAAGACTCGCCATCGTACCATTCATAGGTATGCTTATCGATAGAAAATCCGGAGAGCATATTCCCAGCTAGTGAAACCAAATCTTCAAACTTAAAGTTGGTGTTGACATTATCACTTACAGAATCAAGAATTTCTTGATACTTCGTGACATTGTTGATCTTCAAGGCTTGACTGATCGCAGCTTCAATGACTTCTTGTTGGCGATTTCCACGATCAACATCCGTATCCATTTTTCGGATTCGAGCAAAAATCAATGCCTGCTTACCATTTAGCAACTGTCGGCCTTTTGGAATCAATGTTTTCCCTGTATTGTCTGAAGTGTACTTTTCATTGATATCATAAGGGACATCAACGGTCACACCACCAATGGCATCGATAATTTTTTCAAAACTGGTAAAGTTGATCTTCACATAATAATCAATGGGCAGATTTAGATAATTTTGGACGGTCTCAATCGTGGCATCTTCTTCACCAATAGCAAATGCGCTATTGATTTTTGCGGTATTAACGATGGTTCCATTTCCTGTACCATCATAGATGCTGGTCCAAATATCCCGCGGCAAACTGACCATGTCGATTTTTTTGTTTTCCCCGTCATAGACCATATAAATCAAACTGTCCGCTCGTGTCGTATCTAGATGCTCTTTCTTTTCCCGTTCTGCATCGTTATCGACTCCCATTAAAAGAATACCAAATTTTGAATCAACATTTGCCGATTTCAATGAATTATCTTTTTCTTTATTCGATTTAATGACAGCAGATTCCTTAAACATTTTATCGACAGAATGTTTTGCAGCATAGTACGTATACCCTGCGAATAAAAAGATACCGGCAATCGCAAAAAGGACGACGCCTCCAATCAATCGGCGTTTATTACGAGCACTTCGGGCTCTTTGTTTGCTGAATTTCGACTTTCTATCCATAGTGCCTCCTTCATGTTTCCTACTTCGCTTCTCCGATTGTACCAGATTTTGTTTTCGGCGCCTATTTTTTTAAGACATTTTTATTTTTTCCCTGAATTTTTATACTTTTCATTGACAGAAAATACAAAATCTTCCAGACCAACGCCTCTCTGAAAATCCACCCGGTTGTGGTATCGGTCATGAAGAAGGTATGAAAAAGCAACTTGTTTTCTGAAATAAAAATGAAATTTTCTTTTATTGCTTGATTGCTCCCTCTCTCTTTCGAACTATGTTAAGATATTCTAGAAATGAAAGACTCTCTTAGTAGTAAGTTCCAGCGAGAAATTCCTCTCCTTTTAGATATTTTTTCTCTTTCATTGACTATTTCATTTTTATAGGAGGCTGTTATGATTGGATTGTTACGCTATGCCAAAGACTACCGCAAGCAAATTGTCTTAGGCCCTTTTTTTAAATTTTTAGAAGCGGTGTTTGAACTGGTTCTCCCACTACAGATGGCTGCACTGGTGGATCAGGGGATTCGCCAAAACAATTGGTCCAAAGTGGTTGAAATGACTCTGTGGATGATTGCCATGTCTGTGATCGGTATGATCTGCGCGGTTATTTGCCAATATTACGCAGCGACGGCCTCCCAAGGCTTTGGCACGGAACTGCGCAATACATTGATGAAAAAAATCAATCTGCTTTCCCACAATGAATTGAACTTATTTGGCACAGATACATTGATCACTCGAATGACTAATGATATCAACCAAATGCAAGTGGCATTAGCCATGTTGATCCGCTTAGTTGTCAGGGCACCTTTTTTGAGTATCGGTTCCGTGATCATGGCATTTGTGATCGATTGGCAAGCGGGCTTGATCTTCGTATGCGTGCTGCCGCTATTTTGTCTTATTTTATTTTGGATCATCAGCAAAACAGTGCCTTTATATAAGAAAGTTCAGATTCGCTTAGACGAATTGAACGAACTAGTCAGTCAAAATTTGAGCGGTATTCGTGTGATCCGTGCCTTTGCGCGAACAAAAACAGAAACCCAACGATTTGATCGCGCAACCGATGATTTGACGAATGTCTATATCCGTGTGACTAATCTTTCCGCGTTATTGACCCCGGCTACCACACTGATCATGAATGTAGGGATCATCGCCCTCTTTTATTTTGGCGGATTCAAAGTGAATATTGGAAATTTGGAACAAGGGGAAGTATTGGCATTGGTCAATTATATGAACCAAATGTTGTTGGCACTGATCGTCGTTTCAAACCTCGTGATTATTTTTACCCGCGCGGCGGCCTCTGCTTCCCGAATCAATGAAGTGTTAGATACAGAACCTTCGATTAATGATGGCTTATCCGAAGTTTTTGTCGATCAAAGAGACCAAGCAGGGGCTCTCCGTTTTGAACATGTGGACTTCCGCTTTTCCCCTAATTACGGCTTAGCGTTAAAAAACATCGATTTTGAGATCGCTCCGGGAACCACTTTGGGAATCACCGGTCCTACTGGTAGCGGAAAATCGACATTGACCCAATTGATTCCACGCTTTTATGATACTGCTGCCGGTAACGTGATCGTTGCTGGTCACGACGTGCGGAAATGGCCGTTGGAACAATTAAGGAAAAAAATTGCGATGGTTCCCCAAACTGCGGTGCTCTTTACTGGCACGATTCGAGAAAACTTGCAATGGGGCAAGAAAGATGCGACCGATGAAGAATGTTGGCAAGCACTGGAGATTGCCCAAAGCCGAGACTTCGTTGAAGCATTGCCGCAAAAATTGGATACGCCGATTTTTGAAGGGGGCAAAAACTTTTCTGGCGGGCAAAAGCAACGATTAACGATTGCCCGAGCCATTATCGCCAAACCCGATATTCTGATCTTAGATGACTCGTTAAGCGCATTGGATTATCAGACCGATCTTGACTTGCGGATGGCACTAAAAGAAAAGATTCGCGGCACGGTCATTATTATTTCTCAACGCGTTCGTTCGATTCAAGACGCACATCAGATTCTAGTGCTTGATCAAGGAAATCTGGTTGCTAAAGGAACCCATGAGGAATTGATGGTCTCATCGAAGGCCTATCAAGAAATCGTGGCATCGCAAGAGGAGGAAGAAGAATGAAAAAGAAATCCTTTGATTGGACTGCCTTTCGCCGCTACTTGCCTTATCTCGCTGTCTATGCCAAAGAAACTTGGACCGCTGTCGTTTTAGGGATCGCCGCAGGAATTTCCACTGTTTTTATGACTTATGAAATTGGTCAAGCGGTGGATAAAATGATTGGTCCTGAACAAGTCCGCTTCGACGAACTCTATCGCATATTAGCGTTGTTTGGCGGCGTTGTCCTTGTGACCGTTGTCAGTCAATGGCTGATCCAGCGTTTAGGCAATCGAGTGGCCTACCTGTCAGTGGCAGATTTACGCAAAGAAGGCTTTGCTCATCTGAATACATTGCCATTACGCTATTACGATCAAACCTCCCACGGCAATATCGTCAGCCGCTTTACCAACGACATGGATAACATTTCCATTGCCGTCGCTGCTGTTTTCAATCAGTTATTTTCAGGTATTTCTGTCGTGCTGATTGCCCTGGTGGTCATGTTCAATATGAGTGTTCCGCTAACGCTCGTGGTTCTTGTCTCAACGCCGATCATTTTTATGGTCAACTGGATCGTGGCACGAACTTCGCAATCAGATTTTGCCCGTCAACAAGAGATCGTTGGGGAGATTTCCGGTTTTGTTACGGAAATGATTGGCAATCAAAAAATCGTCAAAGCCTTTGAACGGGAAGCCGTCAATCAAGAACAATTTGAAGTGATCAATGATGAACTGAATCTTCGAGGACGAAAAGCGCAGTTTTCTTCTTCATTGACCAATCCACTCTCACGATTTGTCGATCACCTTTCCTATCTTTCAGTGGGTTTTGTCGGCGGCTTACTATATTTTTCCGGTTCGGGTCTTGTCACTGTTGGGGTGATTTCCAGTTTTACGATCTATTCTAGCCAATTTTCAAAACCATTTATTGAATTATCCGGTATCACCACTCAGATTCAGACGGCATTAGCTGGTCTGGCACGTACTTTCCAATTATTGGATCAAGTGCCTGAGACGGCGGATGACACAGCCTCGCAGCCGATGGCTAAAATCAAAGGGCGAATCGACTTTGAAAATGTGGCTTTTGCTTATGATCCGGGGCAAAAGCTGATCGAGGACTTTTCTTTTACAGCTGAACCAGGCGAAACGGTGGCAATTGTCGGAAAGACCGGTGCCGGTAAATCGACATTGGTCAATTTGCTGATGCGTTTCTATGATGTCGATCAAGGAGCGATCCGAGTAGATGGCGTTGATATTCGTCAATTGCAGCGAACAGCATTACGAAAGAGTTTTGGTATGGTGCTTCAAGATACCTGGCTGTTTGATGCTTCTTTACGGGAGAATCTTCAATACGGCAATGACACGGCTACCGATGAAGAAATATACGATGCTTTGAAAAATGCCTATATGTATGAATATGTCATGCGCTTGCCCGACAAACTGGATACGCCGATTGGGCAACAAGGCATCAAGATTTCCGATGGGCAGCGACAATTACTGACCATTGCTCGTACTATGATCAGTAATCCCCCGATGCTGATCCTCGATGAAGCCACCAGTTCAGTCGATACACTGACGGAAAAGAAAATTCAGGATGCCTTTTTGAAAATGATGGAAGGAAAAACCAGTTTTGTTATCGCCCATCGCTTATCTACGATACGTGCGGCCGATAAAATATTGGTGATGGATGCTGGGCAAATTGTCGAGCAAGGGACCCATGAGGAATTGTTAGCGAAAAAAGGCTATTATTACCGTCTCTACCATGCTCAATTTCAACATTGACAGTCCCATGATGATAGATTTATGATAAAAGAAGTGGTCTCCCCAAGGGAAACCACTTCTTTTGTCATTACTGTTATTTACTCCAAACATCGCCATATTCTGGTTTGCCCTCGAATTCTTTTTTGGCAAATGGGCAAAGAGGAATAATTGTTTTCTTTTCTGCTCGTGCTTTTTCTACCCCTTTTGCCACTAATTTTTCTGCTAATCCTTGTCCCCGATAAGCAGGATCGACAAATGTATGGTCGATGATCATTCGCGTAGCACCGGCATCCGACCAGGTCATTTCCCCGATTTCCTTCTCATCATCCAACAAAACAAACCGATTCTTTTCTTCTCTGATTTCCATTAGTTTTCTCCCCTTACTATAAATCGTAACGCACCCTTTGGACAAGATTGGATCACTTGTGCCACTTGCTCTTTGGGCCCGTTATCGGGAATAACCCATGGGCGGCGCCCCACCTCAAAAACCGCAGCATTGCCTCTGACGCAATTGCCGCTATGAATACACCGCTCTTTGTTGTAATAAACATCCAGTGCTGATCCGCGATACTTGCGATAGCCATTGGCGAGCAATTGTTCTTCTGACTGCCCTGCTAGTTGTTCCTCTTCTGAGTGTTCTATCATTGCTTCCCCTCCGTCGCTCTATTTTTAGTTATTTTCCTAATCATAAGCCAAATCATTAAAAAAATAAAACAATCCTACTTTTTGATAGAAAAACATCCCTAACATTGGGAAGAGAGATCAATTGCATTAAAAACATACTAAGATTAGAGGGTAGAGTCAGTGACGGCTGATTCTACCCTCTATTTTTCTTTTTGGATTATAGTGAGAAGTGAGAGAAAGCTCGAACATAGTTCCATGAGCGTAGTATAAGCCCGCAGTAAAAACCGAGCTT
>NZ_JALAHI010000069.1 GCF_022711995.1 Enterococcus sp. | reverse complement strand
TGATTAGACAATCCGCAACAGCGATTAAATCCTTTAAATCGTGTTGTGTTCCGTCAACAAAATAAGATGGATATTTTTTAGCCAGGCTCTTTAATTTTTTATCATGGGGATGAGCATGGACATAAAATACCCATTCATCGCCAATTTGTTTTTCAACTTGATGGAAGTCCAGTGGAAGCTCATAATCATTTTCTCTATAGGTTGGGACATAGAGAGCAATCTTTTTATTTGTTCCTTTTGATAAAATAGTCTTTTCTCTAAGAACTTTTTTCTCGTCTCGATTGAAATAATAATCCGTCATGGGATAACCAAATTTTAAGAAAATAGGATCAATATTGTAACTCTCAGCAAAAATTTTAGCCATTTCCGGAGAACTTACGACAAAATGCGTAAACGTATCATATACTTTTTGATAACGTTGTTGATCCTTAGCAGTTGCTTTCTTAGCATATTGAGCTTGCAAGCCAAACTTTTTGATTGCCCCATTTGCATGCCATATTTGAACAACTTGTGTTTGTTCATCAAATGATATTCCCCCCAGAAAGGCGAAATAATTATCACATAAAATCATTTGCGACATTTTGATTATCGGTATGATTTTAGTACATAGGGTATAAAAAGACTGCAGGGGATAGCAGTCGATCCCCTTTTCTTTATATCCGTCAGCTATTTCTTGGGCATTATTAGTGTAACAAATAATTAAGCGATTATTGTATTTCTTGACTAAAGCATCTACAACGTAGGTACTTGTTGAGGGAAAGCTAAGCAAAAAGACGATTTTTTTATTCTTAGGTCGTCTCCTCATCGAAAAAAAATGGACTAAGGATAAGTAAACTGTTTTCGAAAACGAAATTAAAATTTGTTTAATCATAAATAACCTCTATTTATTTACATTAGTTCTTATTTTAACCGATATTAAGTAAAAAGAAAATAAATGTAACAAAACCGTTATATTTCAACAAATGATCATGCAAAAATAGTCAGCTTCACTGTTTAAAAAAAGAGCATTTTCTCAATCTTTCGCCAAAGTTCACTGGGTAATCTCACCAAAAAAACCAGCTTCTTACTTAGAAGCTGGTTTTCTCTATCCCTCTATGGATAAATACGGTTCAACAAGCGTGGGAATGGAATGGCTTCTCGAACGTGTTCAATGCCTGATAACCAGGTAACTGTTCGCTCTAGCCCTAGTCCAAAACCGGTATGTGGCACGGAACCATATTTGCGTAAATCTAAATACCATGAGTATTCATTTTCATCTAATCCATGGTTGCGGATTTGTTCTAACAAGAACTCATAGTCTGTTGCCCGTTCAGAACCACCAATGATTTCACCATAGCCTTCTGGAGCGATCATATCTGCACAGATCACTACATCGTCTCTTGTTGGATGTGGTTTCATATAGAATGGCTTGATGGCTTTCGGATAGTTAAGAATAAAGACTGGTTGATCAAATGAGTTGGCGATAAAGGTTTCGTGTGGTGAACCAAAATCATCTCCCCATTGAATATCGTCAAAGCCATTTTTTTGCAATAGTTCTACAGCATCGTCATAGGAAATACGAGGGAAAGGCAATTTTGTATATTTTTCAAGGATTGCACGGTCTCTGCCTAAAACGTCCAACGCATAGTCGCAGTTATCCAAAACGCTTTGGACAAGGAAAGCAACATATTGTTCTTGGACTTCCAAGCTTTCTTCTTGATGCATGAAAGCCATTTCCGGTTCGATCATCCAAAATTCGATTAGGTGACGACGGGTTTTTGATTTTTCTGCCCGGAAAGTAGGTCCGAATGAAAAGACTTTGCCAAATGCCATCGCTGCCGCTTCCATGTATAATTGACCAGATTGAGATAAATACGCTTTTTGATCAAAATAATTGGTTTCAAAAAGATCGGTCGTTCCTTCTGGTGCAGATCCAGTCAAAATTGGTGGATCTACTTTGATAAAGCCGTTATTGTTGAAAAATTCGTAGGTAGCACGAATTACTTCGTTACGAATTTGCATGATTGCGTGTTGTCTTGAAGAGCGCAACCATAAATGGCGATGATCCATCAAGAAATCAGTTCCGTGTTCTTTCGGTGTGATTGGGTATTCATGGCTTTCACCGACGACTTCAATACCGCTGATGCCGATTTCGTAGCCAAATTTTGAACGGCTATCTTCACGAATTTCACCAGTTATTCGCACGGCAGTTTCTTGATTTAAGTTTTTGGCAAGCTGAAAGACTTCTTCGCCTACTTCATTTTTTACAACGATGCCTTGGAAATACGCTGTTCCATCACGCAATTGCAAAAAGGCAATTTTTCCGCTTGATCGTTTGTTCGCGACCCAAGCACCAATCTGTACTGTCTCGCCAACATGTTTTTTTGCATCTAAAATTTGAATAGATTCCACGAGTTTCTCTCCAATCTGATAATAAGGGTTCCATAAGCATTTTAAGCTTTTCGGCTTTTCTTTTCAACAAAATCCTGCAAACGTTTTGCAGCTTCTTCTAAAGTTGCCCAATCAGTAGCATAACTGATTCGTAAATTATCTGGTGCACCGAATCCAGCACCGGTAACTACTGCTACGCCGGTTTCTTCCAAAATAGCTTCCACAAAATCATTGATATCTTCATATCCGCACATTGTCATTGCTTCTCTTACATTTGGAAAAAGATAAAAGGCACCTTGGGGTTTCACTAAGCGAAAACCTGGGATCGCTGCAATGATCGGATAAATTCGATTTAAGCGTTCTTCAAATTGCTGACGCATGATTTCAATGGAATCCTGATTTCCTGACAATGCCTCTACCGCAGCGTATTGACTGACCGCTGTCGGATTGCTGGTTGCTTGGGAAGCAATATCCGTCATCGCTTGAATGATCTTGGGATCCCCTACAGCAAAGCCGATTCGCCAACCAGTCATCGCATAGGTTTTTGAAACACCATTAATAATAATCGTTTGCTTGCGAATAGCCTTAGACAGACTAGCCATAGGTGTAAAGGTATGACCGTTGTAAACCAGTCGGCCATAAATATCATCAGAAACAATCAAAATATTATGAGCAACTGCCCATTCTCCAATTGCCAACAATTCATCTTTTGAATAAATTGCGCCCGTTGGATTAGATGGGGAATTCAAAATGATCGCCTTTGTTTTCTCAGTTCTGGCTGCTTCCAGCTGAGAAACCGTTACTTTGAATTGTTCTGTTTCTGATGCTTCCACAAAGACGGGATGTCCGCCAGCAAGTTTGACTTGTTCTGCATAGCTGACCCAATAAGGGACTGGGATGATCACCTCATCTGCTGGATCAATCACTGCTTGGAACAACGCATAAAGAGCAAATTTAGCGCCATCAGTCACAATCACTTGCTTGGTCTCATAGGTTACTCCGTAAAATTCCTGTAAATAACGCAGGATGGCTTCTCTTAATTCTGGAATACCTGCTGTTGGTGTATAAAAACTTGCTTTCCCATTTTCAATGGCTTGGATCGCTGCTTGCCGAATATTTTCGGGGGTGATGAAATCTGGTTCTCCTACTGTAAGACTCAATACATCAACACCTTGTGCCTTTAAAGCCTTGGCTTTGGCAGCTGTAGCCAATGTTACTGAGGGCTCTACTTGATGCGCTCGTTTGGAAAGTGTCATGTCAACCATCCTTTCTCTAAATCAAATATTATTGATGGCATTGATTTCTTTGCCGTCTTTAAAACTTAGCAAATAATAATGAAGTTCACCAGCAGCATCTTTCGTCATGATTTCCCAAGCTGCTTGATCTTTATATAAACCTAAGGTAGCTTTTTGGATGGTTTCTTCTGGATGCTTATCGGCAATTTGTTGGCGCGCAGCTTCTTCCGTCAGTCCATCTGACTGGTTAAAAACGGACACTTTTTCACCGCTTTTAGGAATAATAACGACGATTTTGTTTTCTTTATCGTCTTTGCCAATCAAACTAAATGAAGAGGATTGACGATTGAACCAATAAAACTGATCAACTTCCTTCAAATCGGTGTACTTTTGCGCAATTTCGATTGCTTCATTACGTGCTTGTCGCATTGGACGTGTCGAACGGATGTAAAAAATCGATGAAAAAATGATAACGACCAGTAAAAAAACGATCGCTCCAAGTAATATCATCACGCGGCGTTGTTCTTTATCTTTCGTTTTCACTCGTTATCCTCCATAAAATAATATGCTCTATTATAGCAGATTTCAGCTCTCTTTTAAGAAAAATGTTTTTTTGGTGTTTCTTCTGCTTTAGAATCAAAAAAATCCCGGATGTCTTCAGTCATTTCCTGTGGCGTTGCTTCCTTAACAGGCAGGTGTTTGGGCAAGCCCTTGAGTATTCGTTTACCATATTTGGTAGACAGGATTCGACGATCTAGAACCACCATCACGCCTTGATCATTTTCTGAACGAATCAAACGCCCCAAAGCCTGACGCATTCGAATAATCGCTTTGGGCAAAGCATCTTCTTTAAAGGAATCGATGCCTTCTGAAGCTAAATACGCTTGGCGCGCTTGAACGAGTGGACGTTTGGGGTTCTCAAAGGGCAAGCGAGTCACCACAGCGATTTTAAGTGCTTGACCAGGTAAATCGATGCCTTCCCAAAAACTATCCGTACCAAAAAGAATCCCATTTTCTGCTAGTAAAAAACGCTTGATGATTTTCTCACGACTGCCCCCAGTACCTTGAGCCACCAGTTCTCGTCCTTGTTCCAATGCTTTTTTATGCAATTTATTGTAGACCCGCTTTAATGTGTCATGGGCGGTAAACAAAACGAGAGTTGGCTGTAAATTTTCAAATAGTAATGGCGCTAATGCATCCGCTAAAAACTGGGCATACTCCTCACTGTTTGCTTGCTGAATCGAAATTCCTTGTTTAACAATATAAAGACGCGCTTGCTTTTCATAATCGTAAAATGCTGGAATCGTTTTGACAGTGACTTCAGGAATCCCTAATCGATGAGCAAAATAGGATTTGTTACCAGGAATTTTCAGTGTACCGCCTAAGTACAGGATATGTTTGTAGCGCGAATACCATTTGCTATCGATGATCTGATTGCCCTGTAAATCTGCCACTTCGATGACTGCTGCAGCTGCTCCGGCTTTTTTCTTGATCCAATGGACATAGCGAGGTTGCCAGTTCATTAACCACGACTGTACTGTCTGCGCTTGAACATCTATCTCATGGAAATAATCAAAAAGACGAGCGATCAGAATGCGTTCACGAGCCAGTCGTCGCTCTTCAGTTGCCATCAATGCGGATTGCAGTCGCTGTTGGATCTCTAATATTTCTTTGTAATACAGTTGGATTTTTTGATGGAGACGGTCTTGCTGTAAACTGCCATCATAAAGATCCTTTCGTTGAACCAGCGTCAGTTCTTCCCCAGCGATGGCCAATGTTTCAAAATAGGCTTCTAGCGTATCGATAATCAGTTTGATGGCATCAATGTACAATGAAAATAAGTGAGAAAGATCGAATTCTTCAGCGACGAGTTGTCTGATTTCTTCAAATAAACCATCTTCATTCAACTGTAAAAATTGGCGTTTAAACTGCTGAGAATCAAACAAATGCTGGGAGTACCTTTCGGCAATCTCCGGCAAATGCTGAACTTCATCGATCAATAGAAAATCACTTTTGGGCAATAATGGGTTTTGTCGCCGATTTTCCTGCATCAAAAATGCATGGTTGATGATCAAGACGTTGCTCTGTGCCATCTTTTTGTACAGATGACGCACAAAATCCTCTTCATAAAAAGGCTGATTTTTTGCTAAGAAATCCACCCCTCGGTGACGAATCTCCAGAAAGAGCGGATGGTCCAAACGAACAAGGTTCAATTCATCCAAATCACCGGTCTCTGTTTTGGTCAGCCAAACTAAAAGCGCCATCTGGTATTGAGCATACTGTTTTTGTTCAAGCGGTTGATCCAATGTTGCTTTAAACCGCTGGAGATCAATGTAGTGTTGATGGCTCTTGACGACAGTTGCTTGTAAGGGTTGGTCCAGCACTTGATTGACCAACGGAATATCTTTGGCCAATATCTGATTTTGCAGCAAAATCGACGTGGTGCTGACGATCAATGGATTTTCCGGCGTCGCCAAATAGCTGGCCGGAAACAGATAACCGATGGTTTTTCCCATACCGGTTTCTGCTTCAATGATTAAATTTTTTTCTTCATGAGAAAAGTGTTCATAAACGGCATTCATCAATCGCGCTTGTTGTTTTCGATAACTGAGTCGGCCGTCAAAACATTTGAGTTTATCCGCTTTAACTTTCGGATATTCGCTGCGAAAATAGCTGGCCTCAAATAGCGGCACACTTTTTTTTCGCAAAACCAATCCATCGACTTCTTCCAATTGTTCAGGAAGCGGCCGTTTGTCTTGCTCATTGACGATCCGCTGAATATATTGACTAGTCTGCTTCCCCATTTGTCCGCTTAACTGAGCGATTTGCTTTAAAGTCGCCCATGGCAGTTCACGCATGATCGACTCAATGTATAGCAGCAATGCCGCTGTTACTTCCGCGTCACTATCCGCTTGATGGGGATTCTCATGCACGAATCCGATACTTTCAGCCAGATCTCCTAAACGAAAACTACTTTCAGTCGGTAAAAACACTTGGGCCAGTTCTACCGTGTCGATTCCCGGAATATCGAGGGGAGGCATACCGCACCGAATCAATTCTTGGTTCAAGAAATGGTAGTCAAAATAAATATTATGAGCCACAAAGATGGTTTGGGTCAGTAAATTGTAAATGGTATGCGCAACGTCTTCAAAATACGGCGCTTTTTTTACTTGTTGATTGGTTATATGAGTCAAATTTTGAATTTGTTTTGAAATTTTGCGATCCGGATTGATATCTGTCGCAAATCGATTAATGACTTTACCGTCTTGGATCAGCACGCATCCAAATTGGATGATCCGATCAAGGGCAGGGTCGGTGCCTGTTGTTTCAAGGTCGACCACAGCGTATATGGGTTTCATTTTGCTTCCTCCTTACGCACTTCTTGCATTATACTACAAAACCAATGCCCCTTACATCTGTTTTAGCCAATAACTACTCCCTCTAAAAGACAGGAAGACGAAAAAAATATGTTGGCGAGAGTCCCTCGCTGATGCTCTTGGTTCTACCATCAAAGTGCCATCCGTATCTTTCGACAAAGGACAGGAACTTTTTTATAATTTAATGAAGGAGGCGTTTAAATGAAGCGATTTGAAAATAAAAAGGTTATTGTGACGGGTGCAGCTTCTGGGATCGGCAAAGCCGTTGCGCAACAGTTTTTGGACCAAGGGGCAACGGTGGGGCTTTTGGATATTGACGAAAAAGAATTGAACGCGTTTGTAGCAGGCACTAAAGGGCAAGCGATTTATCGAGTGGTTGATGTCTCTAAAGGAGAAGAACTTTTGCAAGCAGTCACCGAATTGGCCCAGGAGTTGGCGGGGATCGATATTCTGCATGTTAATGCTGGAATCAACGGGACCTGGACAACGATTGAAGAACTTTCGCTGGAGGACTGGGACAGGACTATCTCTACCAATCTCCGCAGCACCTTTGTCACGGTCAAAGCAGCTATCCCTTTTTTAAAAGTCAACGGCGGCAGTATCGTGATCACAAGTTCAGTCAATGGCAACCGAATTTTCAAAAATTTTGGTGCCACTGCCTACAGTACCTCCAAAGCTGGGCAAGTCGCTTTCATGAAAATGGCTGCACTGGAGCTTTCCGGCTACAATATTCGCGTCAATGCGATTTGTCCTGGAGCGATTTCAACCAATATCGGAGAAAATACAGCCATCGAAGAAGCCATTGAGAAAATCAAGATACCAATAGTTTTTCCAGAACGTGAGCGGCCATT
>NZ_JALAHI010000068.1 GCF_022711995.1 Enterococcus sp. | reverse complement strand
TTTGGTGGGTGAGAAAAATGAAAAAAAGTTTTATTTTTCTATATAGTATATTGAGCTTTGCGTTGCTTGTTGGTTGTTCCAGTAATAATGAGAGTAGTGGATCAGGAGATTTTGCTAGTTCAGATAAACAGACATTGACTGTCTGGGCTTGGGATACGAATTTCAATATTCCAATTATGGAAAAAGCAGGGGATTATTATCGTAAGGACGGGCACGATGAGGTCAAAGTGAATGTTATTGAAATGTCGAATGAGGATACAAAGCAAAAAATGGTATCTGGATTCACATCGGGGGTATCAGAAGGATTGCCTGATATCGTTTTGATGGATGATTATGATGTACAAAGTTATCTTACGAATTATGAAGGGAAATTTGCGGAGTTATCTGACACCATCGATTTTGCTGATTTTGCCGAATACAAAGTAAAGAATGCTACCTATAAAGAAGGGATCTATGCAGTGCCATTTGATTCTGGTTCTGCCGGATTATATTATCGCACCGATTATTTAAGCGAGGCAGGCTACAGTGAAGCAGATATGAAAGATTTGACTTGGTCCCAATTTGTCACTATCGGTGAAGATGTGAAAGAAAAGACCGGTAAATGGTTTGTTGCGTTCATTCCTAACCGTGGGACGCATTATCTGCAGATGGCAATGCAGTCTGCTGGACTGTGGTATTTCGATGAAGAGGGTAAAATTTTCTTGAAAGACAATCCAGCGATCCGCGAAATGATGCCGATCCTAAAAGAGATTGACCAGAAAGAATTAGCAAAACCGGTAGATTATTTTGCTCCTGAGGGAATCGGAGCAGTTACAAGTGGTGAAGTTGCGGCGGTTAACTCTGCCATTTGGTTTTCGGCAACGATTCGTTCTGCTGAGGATCAAAAAGGCAAGTGGGCTTATACCCATCTGCCGCAATTAGAGACAGTTGATGGGGCGACCCCTTATTCAAACTTAGGCGGATCAAGCTGGTTAGTTTTGAATGATTCGCCAAATAAAGAACTAGCAATGGATTTCTTGAAGACAGAATTCGCAGGCAATAATGAATTCTATCAAGAGATATTGGTGGACAATGGGGCAGTGGGAACGTATTTGCCATCTCAAAAAGGGGAGGCGTATCAATACAAAGACCCATTTTTCAATGATGAGCCAATCTATAAAGATTTTTCCAGTTGGATGGCTGAAATCCCTGGTGTCGATTATGGCAACAATACGCAAGCAGCGGTTGATGCTCTTCGAGGGGTTATGCAAAGTTATTTTGATGATGCATTGAGTTTGGACGAAATGCTGGAAGAAGCAGAAAATAATTATACGATGCAAGTCGGCGAGTAGCCGATTTGCATTAGCAGGGAGTGGATAAAATGAATCCTTCGAGAAAAAGGCGAGAAGTATGGAAATTTATTAGTTTTGCATTGATCTTAAGCAGTATTTTCATGATTTATCCAATTCTGTATTCAATTTATCTGTCTCTTCATACGATGCAAGGATTGCAATCTGTTTTTGTTGGTCTAGGCAATTACCTTCGAATGTTTCAAGATACCATTTTCCACAAAGCATTAGTCAACAATTTTGTTTTCTTGATTTTTCAAGTGCCGATCATGGTGTTTTTAGGCCTCTTGCTGGCTTTTGTATTGAATACACCAAAACTGGTGGGACGAACTTTTTTTAAGCTTGCCCTCTTTCTGCCAAGTGTCACCTCTCTAGTTTCCTATGCGGTTTTGTTTAAAATGATGTTTCAGATCGGTGGGATCATTAATCGGGGCTTGCTGGCAATCGGAATTATCCAACAACCGTTAGACTGGTTAAATAGCCCTTTTTGGGCGAAAGTGACAGTGATCATTGCCTTATGCTGGCGCTGGACAGGGTATAACATGATTTTTTATTTAGCAGGATTACAGAATATTTCAGATGATACGTTGGAGGCTGCGGATATAGATGGCGCCAACAGCTTTCAGAAGTTCTTCAGGATCATCATTCCTCAATTGAAGCCAGTAATTGTTTTTACCACGATCACATCGACGATCGGAACGATTCAGCTCTTTGATGAAGTGGTGAATTTAACAGGCGGCGGTCCTTCAAATGCGACGTTGACTGCAGCCCAATTGATCTACAATCATTCATTTGTCTATACCTCAAATTTTGGTTATTCAGCAACATTGTCGTGGGCGTTGGTAGTGATCATTGCGGTCTTATCCTATGCGCAGTTAAGATTATCGAAAGACGACCGACAATAAGCAGAAAGGAGCAGCGATGAAGCGATATGTGAATACCCTGATAAAATATCTTTTTTTGATCGTAGCAGCATTCGTCTCGATCTTTCCTTTCTATTGGATGATCGCAGGAGCGACAAATACATCGAATCAGATTGCGGCTGGCAAACTCACACTAGGAAATCAGCTGATCACGAACCTCCAGCAACTATTTGCTAATTATAATGTTTCCTTGATCATGTGGAATTCAATCAAGATTTCTGGAATTACTGTTGTTTTTAGTTTACTGATCACGTCATTGGCGGCATTTGGTTTTGAGAAATTTCAGACTCGCAGCAGTGAAATGATTTACTCGCTTTTTTTACTGTGTATGATGATTCCGCTGGCTGCATTGGTCATCCCATTGTTCAAGATGATGTCAGGCCTGCATCTTGTAAATCAACCGATCGCCGTTATTTTGCCGCTAGTCAATAATCTTTTCTTGATTTTTTTCTTTCGGCAAAATTTCAAATCCTTTCCCGACGGCATTTTAGATGCTAGCAGGATCGAAGGAGCAAGTGAGTATACGATTTTTTTTCGGATCGTTTTTCCAATGATGCGCTCAACTTATGCAGCAGCGGCTATCTATGCTTTTATGAACGCATGGAATAGCTATTTGCTCCCGCTGATCTTTTTGCAGACAGAAGATCGTCAAACGATGACGTTGCTGATATCGAACTTATCCTCGGCTTCTTATGTTGCTAACTATGGCGTGCAGATGACAGCAATTGTCATCGCGACGATCCCGACATTAGTCCTTTTTCTCTTTATGCAAAGAGGGTTTGTCAAAGGGATGACGGGTTCTTTAAAGCTTTGATAACAAAAAAATGACCTGATTATTTAGCCGAACCGAGAGTTTACTCGGATCGGTTGAATAGTCAGGCATTTTTTTAGGCTATAAAACAGCCTAAAGGAAATGTCGCAGGCAGAGGGGCATCATTTGTCTTTAGCGGCGGATTTTTTGTCTTTTTTTGGGACAGAAGCAAGGGCTTTTTTGAAAATTTCCTCTTTTTCTTGCTTATAACTGTGCTGACGCTCGGCATAAACTTTTTCTTTTGATTTCGTTTTCATTTCAAGTCACCTCTTCCTTTTCTTTTACTATAGCATAATTTCACAAAGAAATAAAATAGCTGCCTTTTGAATAACGGGGTTAAAGCTATTTTTCAATCGGGGTTTGTGAAAAAACGAAGGGCGAGATAGGCGGTATTGAATGATTCGATGCGTTGCTTTTCAAAGGAAAATCGTAGCTGCAAATTGACTATTGATGCTTCTCGTACGTTTTGTTCGCATTCCTGCTTTTTTTCCATTAAAATAGAACTATCTTTGTGGGGAAAACAAGCATCTGTATGAAAAGGATTCTTTTATTACAAACAATTAAACCTACATTAAAAAAACATTACAGGTTGGAAAAGGATGTCAAAATCGAATCGATTTTGGTAGAATGAAAAGGAGGGGGTGTTTCATTGGAATCTCGTAAAGCAATTCGGAAGCGTTTGGTGAAACAGAAACGATCACTTTTTATACAAAAAAGTATCGGAGTCACAACGGCGTTAGCATCTACATCAGGTGTTTTCACAACGATGGTCCTTGCAACAGAGGGCAACGCTTCAGAAGTAAATGAAACAGAAGTAGCAAAGTCGACTAAATCAACTGCAACGAAAACTCTTGCTCAATCGTCAGAAACAGCGATCAACCAACAGTTCAAAACAACTGCGTCACTGAATGTGCGTTCAGACGCTTCAACCAGTGCGAAAATTATCAATGGCGTGGGAACGAACACTACGATTAAAGCTGTTGCCAAAAAATCTGGTACGTCCGTTAATGGTAATACGACTTGGTATAAGTTATCGTCAGGTGGTTGGATCTCTGGTGCTTATGTGACAACAGCTAGCAATAGCAATTCATCAAGCAATACATCAAGTGGAGAAACAGCGGTCAACAAAACTGTCAAAACAACGACGGCATTGAATGTTCGCGCTAGCGCATCAACAAGTGCGAGTGTCGTTCGGGGATTGAGTGGTAATGCGACTGTCACTGTGGTTGCTCAAAAAAATGGAACAACAGTGAACGGCACATCAACTTGGTATAAATTGTCTAACGGTGGTTGGATCACTGCCGCTTATGTTAGTAATGTAACCAGTGGTTCAAATACGAGCAACACTGGGAATACATCGACTGCCGAACAAGCAATCAGCAAAAATGTTAAAACAACTGCGTCACTGAATGTGCGTTCCAGCGCCTCAACTAGTGGAAGTGTTGTTGGTAACCTAAGCAACAGTACCACCGTCAAAGTTGTTGCTCAAAAAGGCGGTTCCTCTGTCAACGGCAATACGACTTGGTATAAATTATCAACTGGCGGCTGGATCACTGCGGCTTATGTCAAGGATGCCGGCAGTACTAGCAATCCATCGAATGGTGGATCCAACAGCAATAATTCTAATTCATCAACGAACACTGCTGAACAGGCAATCAGCAAAAACCTACAGACTACGACAGGGATGAATGTGCGTTCGAATGCGTCGACTAGTTCAAGGATTGTCAGCAGTTTGAGCAGCAACGCTGTCGTAAAAGCAGTGGCGCAAAAACAAGGAACGGCTGTCAACGGCAATACGACTTGGTATAAATTATCATCTGGTGGTTGGATTTCTGCGGCTTATGTTAAAGATGCCGGTAGCACCAGCAATCCGTCGACTGGTGGATCCAGCAGCAATAATTCAAATTCATCAACGAACACTGCCGAACAAGCAATCAGTAAAAATCTACAGACTACGACAGGAATGAATGTGCGTTCGAATGCGTCGACTAGTTCAAGCGTTGTCAGCAGTTTGAGCAGCAACGCTGTCGTAAAAGCAGTAGCCCAAAAACAAGGAACAGCCGTCAACGGCAATACGACTTGGTATAAATTATCAACTGGTGGCTGGATTTCTGCGGCTTATGTTAAAGAAGTCAGCGGAAATACCGCAACGAATCCTGGTAACTCCGGCAATAATAACGTCAGCACCTCTGTCAATGGCGCGGCTATCGTAGCAGAAGCGCGTAAATACATTGGTACACCTTATCAATGGGGAGGCAAAGGGCCGGATGTCTTTGATTGTTCTGGTTTCACTCGCTATGTCTTTTTACAGGTAACGGGTAAAAATATTGGTGATTGGACTGTTCCTCAAGAAAGCGCTGGTACGATCATTCCCGTATCTCAAGCGCAAGCAGGAGACCTTCTATTCTGGGGTGAAAAAGGCAATACCTATCATGTAGCCATCGCAACCGGGAACGGTAGCTTTATCCATGCGCCAAGTACTGGTTACACGGTCACGGAAGCAAGTTCAGGCTTTTCAACAGCTAGTTTTGCGCTTCGTGTCAAATAAGAATCAACGCTTACTACCTCCAACCTAGTAGTTGGAGGTAGTTTTTTTATGGGATGATCGTTGTGAAAGATAACACGCAGGTTAGTCTATACATAACAAAGTAAAACAGAAATCCTTTTAACGATAGAAGAAACATTGATTTAGCAATTGTACCTTAATCAGTTGTTTTGACGAGGTGCCACCTTCTTATCAAAGTGACAAAACGATAGAAGTCTGTAGGCGATGTGTCTTGGATCTCTGACTTCAGAAGCTTTGACATATTGGTGATTTATGGAGACAAAGACACGGCAGTAACTTTGAATAATTAACAGGTTTCCTGACAAGGTCTAAGGAAGACTATTTGGAGGCTAGTCAATACTACGAAAATCAAGTGTTTGTGTCGCTTTTTTGTCGGTGCGGTCTTAATGATTCTAGGCGTGTTGCGAAATCAGAAGAATAAGAAGTGAAGCTATAAAAGGGAAAATGAATAAAAGAGTAATTGCCTGTGATAATGTCAGATGCGTGGAATTTGCCGAATATCGAATGGTGGAGGGGATGCGGTTGATGAACAAAGTTTTTTGTTTTCATTTTCTAAAAAAAGAAAAAACATCATTATGGCAGAACAAGGAGTCATTCCTGTGTATCAAAATGTCGAAGCACATTTGCGAGCACCAAAAATCAAAGGCGTGGTTTCTCATGGTGCTGGAGTTCAGTACGATTATAAATGGGCTTTCGTCGAAGAATAACCAGCAGTAAATAAAGCACTTAACCAACAAAGCTATTCCTTTTATCGATTCTTCCTTCTATGTAAGTATTCTTCGAGAAGGGGAAACGGTAAAAGGAATATTTTGGTGAAAAGGATAAAATTCTTTGTATTTACTTACACAAAGTTAGTGGGAATCGGCTGGAAATTGACTAAAAAAGATCCTTGGAGATGAAATAAATCAACTCCAAGGATCCTTTTTTGAAAATGTTTTTCACAAAGAAAATGGTAGGTTTATTCGCTAACTTTCACGTCACCTGTAACAGATGCGCCTTCTTTATCAAGTGTTGCTGAATCTTGGATTTCTTTAGAAGCGAAAGTAATATTTCCTTCAACTTTCGTACCGTTCAATACGAAACCTTTAGCATTTACTTCGATATCGCCTTTTACAACACCGTTAACAATGTTGAAGTTTTCTGAATTAACAACTAATTTTGGAACAGTGATTGTATATTGAGCAGTCACTTTACGGTTTTCATCTTGAGAGTACAAAGCAAATTTACGGTAGATATCATTTGCAGCGTCTCCTTTGTCATGGAATTCACCGTCAACAGTCAAGTCTTTGTCGAAAGTCATGTTATCTGTAACAGCAACGATCCAGTTACCGTCTGCACTCAAAGCTTTTTCAATAACTGAAGTTTGGTTGCTTACTGAAGCTGTTGAAACAACATCATCTGTTGATGCAGTTGTTGCTGTAGAAGCAGCAGTTGAAGCAGCAGTTGATGAACTTGCAGTTGTATTGTTATCAGAACTACATGCAGCTAAAAGAGTTCCTCCCATTAGCAATGAAGCAGCGATTAAAGTGATTTTTGTTTTTTTCATGTTACCTTCTCCTTTGTATTCCCATAGTTTTCTTAAAAACAAAATGATTATACCATAGAGAAGTTTAGTTTGTGAAACAAAAAACATTAATGAGGAGAAATTTAATAG
>NZ_JALAHI010000067.1 GCF_022711995.1 Enterococcus sp. | reverse complement strand
GTCATTAAGATTTTAGTCAATTGTTTAGTTGTTGATAGGTATTTGTTGGGTGGAGAAGTTATCTGATAAAAGATCATGATGCCTTAGCTTAGATTTTGAAGCGAGTCACTGATGGCTGCGTGATTTTTATCAAGAAAGGGGTTAAAGATGAGAAAACAAACGATCACAAAGAAATATTTAATCAATAGTTTACGCAATCATTTGGCAGAACATTTGTATACACCGATTACTGTTAGAAAAATTGCGAAATATGCAAAAATTTCTACACAACCAATTTACTTGCAATTTTCGAATATGCAGAACTACAAGCAAGCGATGATTGATGATGTCTTGGCAGAGATTCACGAGCTTTCTTTGAATAAGGAGATCAAGGAAGATCCATTGTATTTGTTTTGGCTTAACTACTATTTATTTGCCAGCCAAAATAGGAACTTGTTTTTTGCGCTTTTTTTGAATGATATTGGGTGTGGTCATTATTTAAGAGATCAGTCATTGGCATTATTTTTAGAAGCAGTTGCTGAATCAGAAGTGTTTCAAACAGCAACTTGCGAAGATGTTGAAAAGTTGCACAATGAAGGGTTAGTTTTCTTTTCTGGGCTTATATTAACCTATGTACGCGGAGAAAATATGCAAGCTAGCGAGGAATTTTTGCAGGAAATCAAAGATTATGTTTATCGCACATTGATTGACCCAATGTATATTTATCGAGAAATATTACCTCAATATGTCATTGAAGCTGGTTTCTAAAAAGTGATTTTTGTTTTTTTATATCTATTTACTCACTTCGCATCATTGTTGTTTTATGATAGTTACTTTCTCATGAATGGGTCAAGTAATTGAATGTGGGGAATTTTCAAGAAATTTGAGAAGGCAGAACTAGCAGAAAAAGAAGTCGATGCAATCTTAGAATCAGGTGTTTTTGCTGTAAAGGAATAGCTATCTGAAGTAAGGTTTCGAAATAAATATCTAAATATTGCGACATATGAAACAGCCCCTAGTTAGAGAGCTTGATAGCAGACTGTATGCTTCAACTGCTCAGGTGTTCTTAACTAGAGGGTTTTGTTTTTGGGGGAGGGCCGAAGGCAAAAGCAGAATGACTTTGGTTCCCTGCCCTTTTTCTGACTGGATCGACAAAGATGCTTGATCGCCGTAATACAGCGCTAACCGCTGGCGGACATTACTAATGCCGTAGTGTTTATCAGAGGGCTGTTCCAATTGTTTTAGTTGTTCAGGGGAAATCCCAGGTCCGTTATCTTGTATTTCAAAACGTAATCGATGATCGTCTTTGAGACAACGGATCGTAAGGATTCCTCTGCGACTATCTTCGATATGATCAATCCCATGAAAGACAGCATTTTCGACAAATGGCTGTAATAACAGATTGATCATTGGATACTCATCGAGATCCGGATCAATCTCAAGCACTAAATCAAAGGAATGATGATGCATTTTCTGCTGTATTTTGGCATAGGTGATTGTCAGATCAAGTTCTTTACGGGCAGATAGCCCGCTAGACCCTTGGTTCAAACTGAGGCGGTAGAACCGAGAAAGCAGCTGTGCCATCTCTTGGATCTCTTGGTTACCACTTAATGTGGCGGTGTTGCTTATCAGTGCTAAAGAATTATAGAAAAAATGCGGATTGATTTGAGCTTGTAATGCTCGCAATTCGTATTTTTTTTGTTTGCCTTCGGCTTCATAGACTTCAGTGATTAGTTCTGCAATTTTATCCAGCATTTTTTGAAAATTGTTGTACAGTTGTCCGATTTCGTCTCGCGAGGAATAGGTGTGCTGGATTTTTAATTGATCCATGGATAAAGAAGCCATCTGTTGAGTTAGGGAGTTGATCGGTTGAACCACTGTTTTAGCCAACCACCAACTAGATAAAATCAGTATGACTAAAACAAAGACAAAAATAATGAGTGCTGCACTCACTAGATAAAGCAGACTGCTGAAAAATGATTGGGCGGTTTTGACAAAAACAACTTGCCAATGATTAGTCAGTAGGACAGGTTCTTCCTCAATGATGGCAGATCCGACTAGTAGCTGTTTTTGACGGATTTGCTGGTTTGTCAAGCCATCGCTATGGTAGAGGATTTGCCCTGTCTCTGATTGGATTGTCAAATCGTAAGGTTCCTCCGTCACCGCATCTAGATTATTGAATAATGCTGCTCGATCAATGGTCAAGACGATATAGTTCAGGGAATCTGCGGTATGGTCTTTCAAAAAAAGATTGGTATAAAAAGAAAGTTCCTCTCGTTCTTCATCAAAATAGGTCCGTATCTCGGTCGAAGGTCTTTCCCCAAAGAAAGGGAGCATCGTATCAGAGGTGATTTTTTTGACATATTGCCCGTGATTATAAAGATCGATGGTGGTGTACAGAGTGATTCCAGTAATGTCGGCTTGCGGAAAACGAACGCTGTGAAATAACGGGACAATCGTATTCTGGAAGAGATAGTATTGATCAAAATTTGAAAAGTGTTGGCTAGAAAGTTCTTGTGTCAAGGCCGTGTTATTCGCTAGAAATAATAAACTATCTCGATAGGTATGAATCTTGCTTTCTAATTGATAGCTGATGCTTTTGAGGTTATCAGAATAGGCACTTTTTTCCTGCTGCTGGATAAAAGCTTGGATGATATATACCCCGACAAAGGTCAAAAGAATCAGCGGAATAATACTTGAAAGAATTGAAATAAGGGCAATCTTTTTTTGAAAACGAAAATTTTTGAAACAGCGGTTAATTTTTCTTAACAAGACGGACCTCCCTTTCTATACGCGTCCGGCGTCATCCCAACCATCTCACGAAAAGTCTTACAAAAATAAGAATAATGATTAAATCCCACTTGTTTAGAGATAGTCCGAATACTATGATTCGAATTCTTTAAACGCTTCTGGGCTTGTTTGATGCGGTAAGACTTAATATATTTGCTGATGCCCATCCCTTCAGATGTGCTAAACAGTTCACTCAGATAATTAGGATTGATATTAACTTCTTTTGCCAAACGTTCCAAACTCAATTCTTGGTGAAAGTGGGCAAAAATATAGGACTTTACTTGGCGTATATAATCATTTGACTGAGTGTTGGTGATCTGAAGTAGCGCATCTTCGATATAGTCAAAGAGATCGTCAAACACTTCAGCGATCGTTTGCAGAGTTGGTGCTTCCAATACTTTTCCAATCTGATTAGTGGCATGTTCAGCATCAAAAACGATGGGGCAGTGATCGATGATGGTTTGATAAAAGGTCGCAAAGTAAAATTTGGTATTGGTGGGCTCTTCACGTCCGTTGGTTTCAAAACAGTTGATGACTGTTTCTACCAACATCTGGGCTTTTTTACTTTCATATTGATTTAAGTAAGAAATAGTTTTTTCAAAAATGCCGTTCTTGACGATATAGTGATCGCCTGGAAGTAGTTGACAAATTTTGCTTTTGTTTTGCTGATAAAAGGATCGCTTGCTGGTTTTCAGCAAGTCTTGATAAGCACTGTACACCGCGGAGTAATGAGGGAGCGGTCCGCTTTCAAAAAGGACGATTTCTTGCTGAAATTGCTTCGAAAAATAAGCAATTAACTCCATTTTCCGTTGTGCGGCTGCATGTTGTGACAAAGGTTCATTAAAAAAAAGCAACTGAGCTGGCGCTAAAAATAAACTAATTCTGTCGGGAAAGGTCGTTGACAAAGATGGAACGAAGGGAGGCTCATTCCAAGAATCCAACGGCCAAGTAATGAGAAAAAAAGAAGGATGGGTATGGAAAAAACTTTGGGCAACCGATTGCTCTTCTTTCGGAAGCGAGTGCCAAGGATAGCCATAAAAGAGTTTGATCAAAATCTCTTTAAGGTAATGGGTTTCCGCAATTACTTTTTTATGAGAATGCCGTTTTTGTTGGTTGATAAGGGAAACCATCTTGTTTAATTGTTCTTGGAAATCGTTAAGATCGATTGGTTTTAATAGATAGTCAACGGCTTGCAGCTGTATGGCTTTTTTCACGTAATGGAAATCTTCAAAACCGCTAATAAACATCACAGGAATTTCAGGAGCTGTCTCTTTGATTTTCTCCACCAATGCGTGTCCGTCCATAAAAGGCATTTTTACATCGGTAATTACTAAATCAAAGGGCAGTTCTTGAAAAAATTTCCAGCCTTCGCGGCCGTTTTTTGCTTCCGTTATCCGCCATTCTTTTTCATGCTGATTCAAAAAATATTTGATTACTTCTCTTTGATCATAGCTGTCATCAGCCAGCAGCAATCGGTACATATTTTCCGCCATCCTTTCATTTAGAGAAAAATACCACGTTCGTTTCTTCTTTCTATAGTAAGCGATAATCAAAAAAAGCAACAGGGGGAATATGTAACCGCTTTACACTTCTGGAAATCGTGCTATGAATCTGAAAAAAGTGCTATATTTTCTATGGAAACGATTGCGTATAATGAAGATACAAAAAAGTTTGAGGAGGAAAACAATGAAATTCAAGCGGGGAAAAGCAATAGTAACAGCATTCGCTGCAACACTTATTATGACAGGATGTAGCTCTGAAGAAGTAAAAACCAATGACAATGGCGATACCGTGATTACAATCGGCCGCCAGACTGCGCCAAACTCGAAGCTACCAGAGGGTGATTCATACAGTGATAACGCATATACCCGGTTGATTCAAGAGCGTTTGGGAATCGAACTGGAAAGTGCCTTTGAAGCGCATGGCGAGGACTATGACCGACAAGTATCGCTGGCGATTGCTTCTGGGGAATTGCCAGATACGATGATCGTTGGGTCAAGAGATGAATTGGAAGAATTAGTCAATAATGATTTGGTGGAAGATCTAACGGAAGTATTTGAGGAACATGCAGGAGATTTTCTAAAAGATATCTATGCTTCTTTTGATGGGATACAGCTAGAAGCAGCGACGTTTGATGATCGCTTGATGGCGATCCCCTCTACTAGTGATGACTTTGGACCAAATTTGGTTTGGCTGCGGCAAGATTGGCTAGACGATCTGGGAATCGAGCTAGATAAAGAGGGGAAACGCTCAATTACGTTGGATGAATTGAAAGCGATTGCGATTGCTTTTCAAGAAAATGATCTAGCCAACACCGGCAAAGCGGTTGGTTTGCCACTAGCCTTTTGGTTGTCTTCGCCAAATCACGGTGGAACAGCGTATACCGGGACAGCTATCATGAATGCTTTTGGCGCTTACCCAAAATCGTATCTGCAAGATGAAGAGGGACAAATGTATTATGGATCGAATACACGTGAAATGAAAGAAGCACTGACCCTGTTGAAAGAATGGCAAGAAGAAGGATTTATGGATCCGCAATTTGGTACCCGCACGTATGATGATATCCATGCCATGATGGTCAATGGAGAAACAGGGATCGCTTTTGGTCCGTGGCATATGCCTGACTGGGGATTAGTGCAAGCCAAGCAAAATGATCCGAAAGCCGAATTTGTACCCTACGCACTGGAAAATGCCAATGGTGATGGACGAGTCAATGCCTTGGCTAACCGTGGCACCGGCCAATACATTGTGGTTCGCAAAGGATTTTCTGAACCAGAAAAAATCATGGAGATAATCAACCTGATCTATGGTGAAGTAGCTAACTCGGAAGACATCGAAAACGAGTTTCCGGAAATTTATGACTATGCAAAAGTGGATGTTGATGGGACTGTTCGTCCTTGGAATGTCGTCTTTTTAAAAGCCTATAGCGAAATTGATGATGCGGTGGAGGCATCCAAGGCCGCGGTTGGTGAAACAGCTATTGATGATATTTCTAACTTTTTTATAAAAGAAAATGCGCAAAAAATCAAACAATATCTAGATTCGCCGGAAGACACCGATCCGGTAGACTGGACCCGCTACGCCTCCCGCTATTTGGCCGTAAATAACGTGATGGGGGGAATTAGAGAACAGGAACGCTTAAACGAAGTCAAACCGCCTCGTTTTGATTCGATCAAAGCCAATGAACGTAATGGGGCGCAAGTAGGAAAACTTGAGGAAGAGACGTTCATTAAGTTTATTACTGGTGAAGAATCATTGGAAAACTTCGATACCTATGTTGAAACTTGGAATAGCCAAGGCGGTGCAGCTATCCTTGAAGAGATGCAAGAAGTAGTAGATCAAAGAGCAGACAACTAAGTGGTCAGTTTAGCGTTCTGATACTCGTATCCTCGAACAAAGAAAAGTAGCTGTATGCAGGGAACCAGAAAGCATGTGACTTTTCTTTGTTCTTTTTTTCAACAAGCGGTCAATGAGTCAAAAAAATTCGTGGAGGAGTACAAAAATGGAACTTTCTGTAGAAAAAGAAAACAAAAAACAAACGAAAAAGTGGTTTTCCCGAGACCAGCTTTTCTTTCTGGGGATGATTTTACCAGGCATAATTTTTATTTTAATTTTTTCTTATGGTCCTATGTTTGGCTTATTGATGGCATTTCAAGATTATGTGCCGGCTAAAGGAGTGTTTGGTTCTGAATTTGTGGGCTTGCAACACTTTCGCTACCTATTCAGTTTGCCTGATATTTTCTTAGTGACAAAAAATACGATTTTTATTGCATTTTGGAAAATTGTCTTTAATACGATCGTTCCGATTCTTTTTGCGATTTTATTAAATGAAGTACGTCTAAAATGGATGAAACGTTCCATTCAAACAATCGTTTATCTCCCACACTTTCTTTCATGGGTTATATTGGCTTCCGTAGTGGTTAATTTATTCAGTCTTGATGGAACGGTGAATCAGATTTTACAAAATTTTGGCTTAGAACCGTTTAATTTTTTGGGCAGTAATCAGCTCTTTCCTCGTTTACTGATTGGAACCGACGTTTGGAAAAGCTTCGGTTACAGTTCGATCGTATATCTTGCAGCCATTACCTCAATTGATCCGGGATTATATGAAGCAGCGACGATGGATGGTGCTTCTTGGTCAAAAAAAGTCTGGCACGTAACCTTGCCTGGAATGCTGCCCTTTATTTTGCTGATGACGATTTTGTCGCTGCCTAATATCTTGAATGCCGGCTTCGACCAAATTTATAACCTTTATTCTCCAGTTGTGTATCAAAGCGGCGATATTATCGATACCTATGTGTACCGAATCGGTCTGATCGGCAGAGACTATAGTTTAGGAACCGCCGTTGGTCTGGTCAAATCGGTGATCGGTCTTTTCTTGATTTGGTCATCCAACAAAATTGCTGAGAAGAAGACCGACAGAATCATGTTTTAGAGAAAGGAAAAAGAGATGAGAGAAAAATTTAGTATCCGTCATGCAGTAATTTATTTGATCGTCATTATTTTAGCGTTGTCTTGTTTAGTACCGATGATGAATGTCGTGGCGCTTTCGTTAAGTAGCAGCAGCGCGGTGGCAGCGAATGCTGTAGGACTGTGGCCAGTGAATCTGACTTTTGCGGCTTATGAGCGGATCATGAGCGATCAGCAGTTTTGGCGTTCTTTTGGGATTTCAGTCACTCGTGTGATCGTCTCGCTGTTACTGAATCTGTTGATGATCGTGACGATGGCTTATCCGCTATCTAAATCAAAAAAAGTATTTCGGACGAGAAAGTTATTTATGAGTGTGATGGTTTTCGCTATGCTGTTCAGTGGAGGCATGATCCCCACCTACTTAGTGGTTCGCAATCTAGGCTTATTGAATACGATCTGGTCACTGATCTTACCAAGTGCAGTTCCTATAGGTAGTGTGATTTTAGTGATGAATTTCTTTCGGGGAATCCCCAAATCGTTGGAAGAATCTGCTCGGATCGATGGTGCAAACCCACTGCAGGTTTTGGGCAGGATCTATATCCCGATGTCTTTACCATGTTTGGCAACGGTCTCGTTATTTAGTATTGTCGGCAGCTGGAATGATTTTTTCAGTGGGCTGATTTATATGACCAAGACCGAGAACTATCCCTTAATGACTTATATTCAGACACTGTCGGTCAATATCGCTGAGACAATGCAGCGTGCGGGAAATTTGACCTCAGAGCAGTTACAAGGTTTGCTGGCGGTTTCTGATCGGAACTTGAATGCAGCAAAAATCGTGGTGGCAGTTGTACCGCTATTGATCATTTATCCGCTTCTACAAAAATATTTCGTTCAAGGAATCGTTGTCGGATCAGTAAAGGAGTAAGGCTGATGCATTTTTTTCATTCAGAAAATTTCTTCGCCCGAATCGCCTTGAAATTCGGACAATTACTGCTACTGAATGCACTGCTCTTATTTTTTAGTCTGCCAATCTTCACCATCGGGGCAACCATCACTGCGGGATCTAAAGTGGCAACTTCCTTGATAGAGGGAAAAGAACCAGCTGTTTTTCAGCAGTTTTGGTCCGTCTTTTGCCAAGCTTTTAGAAAAAGTACCCTTGTTTGGCTCGGACAGCTGTTTGCTTTGTGGCTTTTGACCGCTGATTGGTTGTATTATTTTCAGCTAAAAGACACTCGGGATCTTTTTACCGCAGGCTTAGTAATTTGTACGTTGCTATGGCTGCAGTTTTTCCAAGTTTCGTTTTTCCTACTGGCGCGTTACGAAAGTGGGATCAAAATGATTTTTTTAAATAGCCTTAAAGCCGCCGCAAAGCATCCTTTTAAAATTATCAGCCTCCATCTGTTGACGGCAGCGCCGTTTCTCATCATGCTTCTTTCACCTTATGCGTTTGTTTTCGGAATGTATATTGCTTGCTTTTTTGGTCTCAGCGCTTTTATGTATGCGCAGTGCGGCTTACTGTTGGCAATTTTCAAGAAATATGAGAAGGTAGAAATAGCAAAAGAATAAATGAGGATTATGGTTAGAAACCATGGATGGAGGAATTTGGATGGGACAAAACACGCAGTATTCAGAAAAAAAAATCGCAATCGATCGCAGGATCGGTTTTTTAGAAGAACATACCTATCATGGCAATGATCTCGGGGTGACTTTCCAAAAACAGCACACTACCTTTAAATGCTGGTCACCAGAAGCAGAGGCCGTTTCAGTGTTAATTTATCAAAGTGGAGTCGCTGGAACAGACGATCGTTTAATGACGTTGCCAATGGTCCTAGAAGACAACTGTTGGCAAGTCACGACGGCAGAAAACGTCAAGGAGCTTTTTTATACCTTTGAATTTCAACGAGGCGGGGAAAAAGTAGAAGCGGTAGATCTTTATGCCAGGGCAGTAGGGATCAACGGTAACCGTGGCGCTATCATTGATTTAAAGGAGACGGATCCAGACGGTTGGCATAAAAGCCACAATGTCGGTCAGCAGTCGATTACAGATGCCTATATTTGGGAATTGCATGTTGAAGATTTCAGCGGAGCTGAAAATAGCGGTATCTCACCAGAAAATCGTGGGAAATATTTGGCCTTTACTGAAAAAAATACGCATCTTGCCGGCGATGAAAGTCAACCGACTGGGCTCGCTTATTTAAAAGAACTGGGGATCAATTATGTCCATTTGTTGCCGATCTTCGATTTTGATAATGATGAAACTTCCTCTGCCTATAACTGGGGCTATGATCCAAAAAATTACAATGTACCAGAAGGCCGGTATGCTTCTGATCCTAGTGATCCAAAGGCCCGGATTCGTGAGTGTAAGCAAATGATTCAGTCACTGCACGAAGAATCCATTGGCGTTGTGATGGATGTGGTGTTCAATCACACCGCTATTACAGAAGAATCGTGGTTTAATTTGACGGTACCAGATTATTACTATCGTCAAGATGATGCAGGCAATTTTGCTGACGGTTCTGCTTGCGGTAATGAAGTGGCTTCTGAACGAAAAATGATGCGCAAATTTATCATTGATTCGGTTGTCTATTGGGCCCAAGAATACAAAATCGACGGGTTCCGTTTTGATTTGATGGGCTTGATCGATGTGGAAACTATGAACCAGTTGCGCCAACATCTAGATGACGCAGGCTTTAGCCATGTGATTTTATACGGCGAGCCGTGGGATGCCGGCAGCAATCAAATCATTCAGCCAAATATTCCAGCAAATAAAAGCAATGTTTGGGCACTAGATGAAGGTATCGCTGTATTCAATGATAATATTAGAGATAATCTCAAAGGCGATGTCTTTGAAGAAACAGACGGTGCTTTTATTCAAGGAATGAATGGTAAACCGCAAGTCAAACAAACCTTTTATGCGGCAAGTTTGGCAACGGCGATTCAAGGAAATACGAAAGTTGCCGGACAAGAAAGCGCTGAGCGCTGGGCAAAATCACCTCGCCAAGTGATTGCCTATACTTCGGTCCATGATAATTTGACCTTATGGGATAAACTGGTTGCAACGATGCAAGAGACTGTGGATGAACGAAGCTATGGTTATGATCAAGATCTTTTACAGCGAAATAAGTTAGCTGCAGCTATTCTATTTACTAGTCAAGGCGCAGTATTAACACAAGCAGGAGAAGAATTTGGCCGTACAAAACATGGAGACGAGAACTCTTTTCGTTCACCAATAGCAATCAATCAACTAGACTGGGAACGTGCACGGATGTTTAAAGAGTTGCATTCTTTTTATCAAGGGATGTGGCAATTGCGGCAATACTATGCACCATTGAGAGATGCCACGACCCGAACGGCAGAAGCAATCCAATTTATCGAGACGAATAACGAAAATGTTATTGCCTATATTGTCCCAAATAATGGATTCCCTGACACATGGCAATCATTAGCTGTTTTAGCAAATAGCAGTGATGATGACTATATCTTGAATTTGGAAGAGTTCAAGCAAGAGGACTGGCAGATTGTCGCAGACAATTCTGGAGCAGGCTTAGAATCAAGAGGGAGTATTGGCGGCGAGGTTAGCCTCTCTTCTAAAAGTCTTTTGATTTTAGCAAGATAGTTATTTTATTTTTGAATTAAAATTCATTCGATTTGAATTTTAATTCAATAGCAATGTATATTTATAAAATATGGAGTTAGAAGGCAAGTGGGTTTTCGATATAAAAAATTATATATAAGGCGTCGATGAAACAGTCTCAAAGAAACCGATTTTATGATGACAAGCCAACGACTTAGTGCTATAGTTTAAAGTAAGAAAACCCACTTGGATTGTTACTGACTCGATCAGGCAAAACCTAAATAAGAAAACGCTCTTGGCAGCGGCTCTTATTTAGGTTTTTTATTTTTTTCGGGGATTTTTCAGTAATCAACTAGATAGGTTTATCAAAAGAAAACAAAAGGAGAACGAGCAAATGGCAAAATTTCCAGAAAATTTCTTATGGGGCGGCGCTACAGCGGCTAATCAGTTAGAAGGGGCCTATGATCGTGATGGCAAAGGATTGTCAGTGGCGGATGCAATGCCTGGGGGCAAACAACGTTTAGCGATTTTAGGTAGTGACACCTTTGATTGGACGATTGATGAGGACAAATATACCTATCCAAATCATCGCGGGATCGACCATTATGACCGTTTCAAAGAAGATATCGCTTTGTTTGCTGAAATGGGCTTCAAGAGCTATCGTTTTTCGATTGCATGGACACGCATTTTTCCAAAAGGAGATGAGACGACACCTAATGAAGCAGGTCTAGCCTTCTATGACGCATTAATTGATGAATGTTTGAAATATGGTATTGAACCCGTTGTAACGATTTCTCACTATGAGATGCCTTTACATTTAGCGAAAGAATATGGTGGCTGGAAAAATCGGGCATTGATCGCTTTCTATGAGCGTTTTGCAAAAGTCGTTTTGGAGCGTTTCCATAGTAAAGTCAAATATTGGATGACCTTCAATGAAATCAACTCTGCTTTCCATTTCTCCGCATTGAGTCAAGGAATGGTCAACAGCACGGGTGCCAGCGACTTCACTAATGTGATCCAAGCATGGCATAACCAATTTGTTGCTAGCAGTAAAGCAGTAAAAATTGGGCATGAATTGAATCCTGAGTTACAAATTGGCTGCATGATCATTTATGCTACGACCTATAGCATTGATGCCAACCCAGTTAACCAAGTAGCAACAATGATTCATAACCAAGCCTTCAACTATTATTGCGCAGATGTTCAAGTACGTGGGAAATATCCAGCATTTACTGATCGCTTGTATAAAGAGCATGGGGTCAAGAAGGAAGATCTTGATATTACCGAAGAAGATTTAGCATTGATTGCTAAGTATACTGTCGATTATATTGGATTTAGCTACTACATGTCTTCTGCCGTGGATATCACCACAGAAGAAGCGGATGAAGTGCAAGGTAACTTGTTGGGTGGCGTCCGCAATCCATTCTTGGAAGCAAGTGAATGGGGCTGGCAAATCGACCCAGAAGGACTGCGCATTGCGTTGAATGAACTGTATGATCGTTACCAAAAACCATTGTTTATCGTGGAAAACGGCTTAGGTGCCATCGATACCTTCAATGAAGAAGGCAAAATCGAAGACGATTACCGTATTGATTACTTACGTCGTCACATTGAAGCAATGGGTGAAGCAATTGAAGATGGTGTTGATCTTATGGGCTATACACCGTGGGGATGTATTGACCTTGTCAGTGCGTCAACCGGTGAAATGAGCAAACGCTACGGCTTTATCTACGTGGACTTTGATGATGAAGGCAATGGTACAATGGATCGTTCGAAGAAAAAATCTTTCGACTGGTACAAACAAGTCATTGCAACAAATGGAGAAGATTTAGCATAAGATTAATCTTAGATTTTTATAACCGCACAACGAATAATGCTCGTTGTGCGGTTATTTTGATGGGGAAATATAATTTTGTCCAAGTATTTTGTGAGATAATAGTTGGCCCTTTTTTCTAACCTTGGATTTTCCGTTGATAAATTACTCGGGCAGCAACCCATGAAAGAATAATTAGGACAATGCACCAAATAAATGCAATAAAAATCGGTGGGGTTGCTTCAGCCATCATCAGACCACGTAGTGCATTTATAATAGGAGACATAGGTTGATATTTAGCGAAAAAAGCTAAAGCCGTCGGCATAGTATCTGTTGGCACAAATCCTGAACTTAGGTAGGGAAGGAGAGTAATTAGGATTGTAAAAGCAGCAGCTGTCTCAGGGCTTTTTGCTAAAATTCCTATCACAACAGATTAAATCTTGACTTGCTACAACTCTTACGAATGATGCGTTTTGGGCAATGCACTGGAATAAAACACCAGGGACAACAGTATATTACTCTTAAATAGGGTATAGCTTTCAGATCATACATTCATTTTTCTTTTCCTCTCTCAAAAATTTTTAGAAAAATACCTTTTAAAGACGTATCTTTTTGTCTGAAGCGATCAACGGTAATGGAGAACTTATTTAGTTGCTCTAAAACTTTTGTGGGCTCATCTAGAAAGAGTAGTTGGGAATCGCCGATAAAGCTCATCGCTATATCTAGACGTCGGCGCATTCCGCCGGAATAGTCTTTAACTAGCCGATTGGCAGCTTCGACTAGGTCAAACCGCGTGAGAAGGTCTTCAATCACCGTTTTCTTGTCTTTGATATGCCGTAACTCGCACATCATAGAGAGATTCTCTTTTCCGGTAAGTTCGTGGTCAACTGCAGCAAATTGACCGGTAAGACTTATAATCTGGCGAATTGCTGCTGCTTCAGTTGCCAATTGGCAGCCTGCAATTTCTACAGTTCCATTATCGGGAGAAAGTGTTGTGGTAAGAATCTTGATCAAAGTTGTTTTACCTGCACCATTTGAACCGAGGAGAACAAATATTGTTCCTTGATTGACCGATAATCTTACATCTTTTAGCACCATTTTCTGTTTAAAAGATTTTTGCAAATGTTTCACGTGAAGCATTTTTGACAAAGTTGACATATAACTTCCTCTTTTCTTTAAGATAGCTTCACTATATAGAGGTTTACGAATACTGGCTTTATTATTTCAATATATTGAAAAAGAAGGTGAATAAATGAACACTTATGGAAGTACAATCAAATAAATTCGCAAAAGCAAGGGATTGATGTTAAAAGAATTAGCGGATGATCATTTGTCTGTTTCGCTGTTATATCAATTTGAGAACAATAAAACAACAATTTCTTGTGAGAGATTTCATTTACTTTTAGAAAAATTAGAAGTTAGTTATGAGGAGTTTTTTTAACCCACTATGGTAAAAAACGTTCAGAAACGAAGCAGCGAATCATTGATTATGTTCAATATATGTATATGGAGGTAGCTTCTTTAGAGGACTTAGTCATTTTACACAAAGAATATCAGCGATTAGCTATGTATTTTTAGCAAAACTATTCATTGGAGTTAGATCATTTTTTGCAATTGATCCGTTTTGATTTAGCAATGAAAGAAGAGATCTTAAAAGGAAATGCTTTGTTGGAAGCTTATCCAAAGCACCGACACTACCTTAACAATGCCAAATATTATCTTTTGAATACTGAGGAATGGGGAATTTATGAACTAAAATTATTTAGTCGTGTCGCTGTTTCACTGGAACCAAGTATCACATGGCATTGTTTGAAGCTAGCCTTAAGAAAAAGTGAGCGTTATGCGAGTATTCCAGGAAATAAGCTCATTATTTATGAAACCTTGACCACGGTATTTTCTATTTTCTGTTTATTTAAAGAAAAAAGATACGCAACCAAAACATTGGCAGTTTGGAAAGCCCAAATCTACCAAGAAGAAAACGTAGAACAAGCAATGTTTTTACCTTTTTATGAAGGATGGATTGCTTGGTTGAAACAGGAAAATGAGCAGGCAGCAGCCTTAATGGATCGTACGCTTGGATATTTAGAAACTTTGAACTTATCAAAAACAGCCACTGAATATTCAGAGCTCAAACGATTGATTTTAGCAGATAATTTTCCGGGAATCATTTTTCATGATCCTTTACTCGAAAAATTAAGTTGATAGTAGTTTTCCGTTTTTCAAGTGTAAAAATTAGAATTTACTAAACAATAGTAGTAGTATTGGTATAGATAGATTTTTGCTTGTGAAAACGTTTCAATTTTAAAAAATGACTAGTAAGGGATTAAAAAATAGAGATAGCAGGCAAGTTGCTTCTTTTTTATTTGAGAGAGGAGTATATTCGTATTTGGAATTTTTCTTTATTTGGAATTATTTTAATTTATTTTTTTAGAATTAGGGGGATGTAAAATGGATATTGTGACACTAGCACGAATCCAGTTCGCGATGACGACGATTTTTCACTTTTTCTTCGTACCGTTTTCGATCGGAACGGGTGTCGTTGTTGCAATCATGGAGACACTTTATGTGATCAAAAAAGATGAAAAATATCGCCGGATGACAAAGTTTTGGGGGAATATTTTTCTATTAAGTTTTGTGGTAGGAGTGGTAACTGGGATTATCCAAGAATTTCAATTTGGAATGAACTGGTCAGACTATTCCCGTTTTGTTGGGGATATTTTTGGTGCTCCTTTGGCGTTGGAAGCATTGCTCGCTTTCTTTTTGGAGTCGACTTTCTTAGGATTGTGGATTTTTACATGGGACAAAGTTAGCCCTAAATTGCATATGACATTCTTTTGGTTAGTGACCATTGGTTCCATGTTATCTGCTTTTTGGATTTTAGCTGCCAATAGTTTTATGCAACATCCAGTGGGCTACACGTTAAAAAATGGTCGTGCGGAAATGACAGATTTTGGCGCATTGCTAGCTAACCCACAAGTTTGGTTTGAGTTTCTGCATGTTATTACTGCAGCAATTGCTATGGGAGGAATTCTAATCGCAGGAATGTCAGCTTTCCAATTGTTGAAAAAAGACAAGAAAGTTGATCGCGACTTTTTCAAAAAGTCAATGAGAATTGGTTTTGCAGTAGCATTGTTCGGATCAATTACGGTATTGATCGCAGGTGACGAACAAATGAAGTATTTGGTTGAAGAACAACCAATGAAATTTGCCGCAATGGAAGGTACCTATGAAGATACTGGTGATCCGGCGGCATGGACTGTGGTTGCTTGGGCAAATGAACGAGAACACAAACGAGTATTTGGCGTTGAAATTCCTTATATGTTAAGTATTCTTGCCTTCAATGAGCCATCTGGTTCCATTGATGGAATGAACAAAATCAATCAAGAACTAATTGAGCGTTACGGAGATCGGAACTATTTTCCTCCGGTCAACACATTGTTTTGGAGCTTCCGGATCATGGCTGGCTTTGGCGCATTAATGCTATTAGTTTCTTCATTGGGATTATTCTTTACACGAAAGAAAAAACCATCTCTGTTTGAGAAACGCTGGATGCTTTGGGTAGTAGCTGTGACATTGTTCACACCATTTATCGCCAATACAGCGGGGTGGCTGATTACAGAATTGGGACGTTACCCGTGGACGGTTTATGGACTATTTACAATAGAAGATAGTGTTTCGCCAAATGTCTCGGCGACCTCACTTGTTATCTCGAACATTGTTTATTTTGTTCTTTTTTCTGGCTTGGCACTAACGATGATTTATTTGATTCGACGAGAGTTAGGACATGGGCCTGAAAATAACCAGATGGAAGGAACGCTGCACGAAGCAGACGAAGATCCATTTGATAAGGAGGCGTTTGAAGGATGACCGGATTGCAATTAATGTGGTATGTGTTGATTGGTATTTTATTTGCCGGTTTCTTCTTTTTAGAAGGATTTGACTTTGGTGTAGGGATGTCTGTTCAGACATTGACCCACAATGATCATGAAAAAGATCAGATCGTGCAGACAATCGGACCGGTGTGGGATGGAAATGAAGTTTGGTTGATCACAGCAGGAGGCGCAATGTTTGCTTCTTTCCCTTACTGGTATGCCTCTTTATTCAGTGGCTACTATTTGATTTTGTTATTGATACTAGTTGGATTGATTATACGGGGTGTTTCATTTGAGTTTCGGGCAAAAATGCCTGATGAACGCAAAAATATGTGGAATTGGACATTAACCATTGGCAGTACATTAGTTCCTTTTATGTTTGGCCTCTTATTTACAAGCATGGTGCAAGGTATGCCAATCGATGCAAAGGGAAATATGTCTGCCCACTTTACTGACTATGTCAATCTTTTCTCAGTCGTTGGTGGAATTGCTTTGACATTGTTGTGCTACTTACATGGGTTGAACTATATCGCATTGAAGACTACTGGTCCGATTCGTGAGCGCGCAAGAAACTATGCAAGTGCTTTTTACGGCGTATTGTATTTCGGTTTGGTGGCATTTGCGGTATTGCTTTATTTCAAAACAGATTTCTTCGAAAAACATTTTGCTGTGACACTTCTTTTGCTGATTGTGATTGTGGCGTTGACGTTGATAGCGAATATCGCTGTATTTAAAAGGAAAGAAATGGTGGCATTCATTGCTAGTGGATTGACTATGGTGGCGCTCGTTGGCCTACTATTCTCTGGTTTATTCCCACGGGTATTGATCAGTTCAATCGATTCTAGTTATGATTTGTTGATTGCGGAAGCTTCATCGAGTCACTATACATTGAAAATCATGAGTTATTTATCACTGACAATCTTGCCGTTTGTTTTAGCGTATACAGCCTGGACCTACTATATTTTCCGTAAACGGATTAGTCATACTGAGCTGACGGAGGGTTATTAATGATCGACAAACAAATCATAGGGCTTCCTGGAATGAAACGGTTAATGGGATTGCTTGCAGGACTTTCTTTCCTGCAAGCTCTCTTCATCATTGGCCAAGCTTATGGTCTTGCAAAGGGAATTACGGGATTATGGGAAGGACAATCGTTAGAAGAGCAGTGGGGCTGGATGCTGCTGTTCTTTTGTTCTTTTTTGGGACGTCATGGTATTGTTTATTTTCGGACAAAGAAATTGGACAGCTATAGTTACCAGCAGGCCACTGAATTACGTAATCAATTATTGGAAAAGATTTTCCGCGTAGGGCCACAAATTGTTCAACAAGAAGGTACGGGTAACATTACGACGATGGTATTGGAAGGTATCAGCCAAGTTGAAAACTATTTACAGCTGATATTGGCAAAAATCATGAATATGTCGATCATTCCTTGGGTGATTCTGGCATTAGTTTTTTATTTAGATTGGATTTCTGGGCTAGTTTTGCTACTGGTTTTTCCGCTGATCATTATTTTCATGATCATATTAGGCTACGCAGCGCAAAGTAAAGCTGAAAAACAATATCGTACATTTCAATTATTGTCCAATCACTTTATTGATTCGTTACGAGGAATTGACACATTAAAGCTCTTTGGAATCAGTAAAAAGTATGGAAAAAGTATCTTTGCTTCTAGCGAACGTTTTCGTAAAGCCACGATGGGATCTTTGAAAGTCGGGATTCTTTCAACCTTTGCATTGGATTTCTTCACAACATTATCCATCGCTGTAGTGGCAGTTTTGCTTGGATTACGTTTAATTAATGAAGAAATTTTGTTATTTCCAGCTTTAACGATTTTGATTTTATCTCCGGAGTATTTCTTGCCGATTCGTGATTTTTCAAGTGATTACCATGCAACATTAGATGGGAAAAATGCGATGACTGCTGTTTCCGCGATTTTAACTGAGCCAGAAGCAGCTATCGACCCAGTGTCTTTGCCTCAATGGCAAGATAGTTCAGAATTGTCGATTGATTCGTTAGCTTTTAATTATGGAGAAAAACCTGTTCTGAAGGATATTGCATTGAAGGTCAAGGGTTTCCAAAAAATCGGGATTATTGGAATGAGTGGCTCTGGAAAATCAACGCTGATCAATAACTTAAGCGGCTTTTTGATTCCAAACCAAGGCACTATTACTTTTGATGGTCAAAGCATGCCTGCATTAAGACAATCAGATTGGCAACAGCAGCTAGTCTATATTCCCCAAAATCCCTACATCTATCGGATGACTTTGCGAGAAAACGTGGCTTTCTATCAACCAAATGCCACTGAAGAACAGGTACGGCAAGCTATCGAAGTTGCAGGGTTGACGAAATTAGTTCAAGAATTGCCCCATGGAGTGGATACGATGCTAGGGGAAGGTGAACGCCATCTAAGTGGTGGTCAAGCGCAACGAATCGCGTTGGCCCGTGCCTTTTTAGACCAGCATCGGAAAATTTTATTGTTTGATGAGCCAACTGCTCATCTAGATATTGAAACAGAAGTAGAATTGAAAGAACGAATGCTTCCCTTGATGGAGAATCATCTGGTCTTCTTTGCAACACACCGCTTGCACTGGATGGAAGAAATGGATCAAATCTTAGTCATGGATCAAGGAAGAATTGTGGAGCGAGGCACATTGGCAGAATTACAAGCTAAAAATGGTGCTTTCGTTTCGTTAGTCAAAGGGATGAGGAGGGAACAACTTGAATAAAATCGGTCTTTGGCGTTCGCTAAAAACAGATACTTGGGTCAAACCTTTCCTTTCAAAATACAAAAGGGCTCTTGTCGCAGCGCTGTTTTTAGGGTTTATGACGTTCTTTTGCGGAGGCGCGTTGATGTTTAATTCAGGCTATCTGATTAGCCGCTCTGCCTCAATTCCTGAGAATATTTTACTCGTCTACATCCCTATTGTTTTAACCCGAGCCTTTGGGATTGGACGTCCAGTTTTTCGTTATGTTGAACGATTGACAAGTCATAATTGGGTGTTGCGAATGACCTCAAACTTACGACTAAAGCTGTACAATGTTGTCGAAAAGGATGCGGTTTTCTTTAAACAGACTCATCGTACGGGGGATATCTTGGGGTTATTAGCAGAGGATATCAATCATATCCAAAACTTGTATTTGCGAACGATTTTTCCTACGGTGATCGCTTGGTTATTGTACACGTTTCTGATTATTGGATTAGGCTACTTTTCAGTAGGATTTGCATTGGTGATGCTGCTCTTGTTAGGAACAAACGTATTTGTATTACCTCTTTGGTCCGTTGTGGTCAACGGTGCCCGCCAAGAAAAGCAAAAACAAATGAAGAATCAATTATATACAACGTTGACTGACAATGTATTAGGGGTTTCGGATTGGGTGTTTTCACAACGAGGTACGGAATATGTCAACGAGCACAAACAGTTGGCAGCAAATCTGCGAAGTGTCGATGAAAAAATCAAACGTTTCGATCGAAAAAGAGATTTCCTTTTGCAAGTGATCTTCGGTGTAATCACTGTGGCTTTGATTGTCTGGACGAGTCAACGATTTCCTGGCAATCATGGAGGCTTAGCGAATTGGATCGCAGCGTTTGTTCTTTGTGTATTTCCTTTGGTAGATGCTTTCGCGCCATTGCCTTCAGCGGCACAAGAAACCAATATTTATAAAGATTCGATCGATCGTTTTAATGCATTACCAGAAAAAGAGGAACAAAAACCTACTGCTGCAACTATAGCTGCACCTTACAACATAGAGGTAGATCAGGTTAGTTTCCATTATCCATCTGAAAAAGAGGTCTTAAAAAATCTTAGTCTCACCATTCCCGCACATCAAAAGCTGGCAATATTAGGGCGTAGCGGTTCTGGGAAAAGTACCCTTGCTTCTTTACTGAGAGGGGACTTATTGCCAACTAAAGGTAAAATCACTTTGAATGGTGAATCTGTAGCAAGTTTTGGTGAAGAGATTAGTGAATGGATCGGTGTAATCAATCAGAGTCCTTATCTATTTCACACAACGATTTTAAACAATTTACGGATTGGTAATGAAGAAGCGTCGGAAGAAGAAGTTTGGGAAGTTTTGAAACGAGTAGGTTTATCAGAAATGGTGCAATCTTTACCAGACGGTCTAAGAACCATGGTGGATGAAGCTGGATTACGCTTTTCTGGCGGTGAACGTCATCGGATGGCATTGGCACGAATTCTTTTGAAGAAAGCACCGATTATTTTATTAGATGAGCCGACAGTTGGGCTAGACCCAATCACCGAGCAAGCAGTTTTAGAAACGTTTTTCAATGAATTAGAAGACAAAACGATTATTTGGATCACCCATCATCTACAAGGAATCTCATTAATGGACCAAGTCATTTTTATTGAAGATGGCGAATTAACGATGAGTGGTACACCTGCAGAGTTAGCTGCCGAAAATCAACATTTTCAACAGTTATTGGCTATTGACCAAGGTCGTTTGTAAGAAAAATAGAAAAAAGTGATGGGAATGGGGGTTAGTTTTGAGGAGCGAGTGCTCCTCAAAACTCTTCACTGTTTCTCCAAAGGATACTTGTTTTCCAGAGAAAGCAGTATTGGTGGGATGGTGCTAGCGAATGTTTAATAATTTCGTTGCAAAAGCAGTTGTGTGAGTTCACGAATTTTTTCTTTGCTAGGGGTGTTCGGCAGCAGTTCGATGTCGGCTAACGCTTGTTTAGTATAAGAAACCGCGAAATCAGTAGCTTTTTCAACGCCGTGATACCGACGAACCAATTCAGCGACTTCTATGGCTTCCTCGGTGGTCAATGCGCTTTTTTTAGTCAAATATCTTTCAAAGGCGCTAGGATTTTGTTCTTTAGCAAAGAGCAAAGGTAATGTATAAACACCTTGTGCCAAATCTTCAAGAACGGGTTTTTTCAACGTTCCGGAATCTGCTGTATAGTCCAAAATATCGTCAAAAACTTGAAAAGCGATGCCGATGTTGCGTCCGATTTCACCAGCTCGTTCTTGGTTTTCTAAATCGAGACCGCCGAAATGAGCCCCTTCGATACAGGCCAACCAGAACAGCTCAGCTGTTTTTCCATTGATACTTTGTAAGTATTCATCAATGGACTCATTCAGGTTATAGCGAGTGTGCATCTGGTCTAATTCGCCTAACAAAAGGCGTTTCATTGCTTGGGCATTTGTAGCTAAAAAAGGCGAACCATTCATACTCTCGATTAATAGTTCAAAAAATTGGGTGAAGAGTAGATCACCTGTGTAAACAGCGATATCTTTGCCATATTTTGCTTGGACTGTAATGCGTCCGCGGCGCAACGGCGAATCATCAATGATATCATCGTGAATCAAGGTTGCCATATGTAAGATTTCTAATGAAGCAGCAATTTTAGTTAATTGATCATTTTTTTCATCAATGGGCTCGCCTAGATCGGCGAATAAGAAAAATAGTGCGGGACGCAGCATTTTTCCTCCCGAATAAGTAAAATCAACTAATACATCTTGTATTTCTTTGTTACGAATAGTTACTCGTTCTTCAATGATCGAACAGACAGTTTTAAGCCTTTGCTCGATCGAAGGATAATCGATCCAAAAATTCAACATATTAAAACCCTTTCTACCAGTCATTCAGCCCTTATTCTAACTTAAAGGGAGATGATTGACTAGTTAAGTGCATTTATCAAAAGGAGATGAGTATTTGACACTCCCAGTATTTTTGGAGCTTGTGGAATTTAAAGCAAAAACAGCCAGTGTCCTCCCATTTTTTATTGGGATTTGTTACAGCTGGTACAACTATGGCTCAATTCATTTAGGTTATGTAGTGCTGTATTTTATTGCTATGTTGATTTTCAACATGGCGGTAGATATTTTAGATAATTACAATGATTATCATCATGCAACAGAAGTTCATGATTATAAAGAAAAAACGAATATTATCGGACGGGAAAACCTCTCACTTAAACTTGTTTTCCGTCTAATGATTAGCATGATCGTGGTTTCGGCAGTGATGGGTATCGTATTGGCTTATTTCGTTGGCTGGCCCTTGTTTTGGATGGGGCTTTATTGTTACTTGATCGGAATTTTTTATTCATCCGGTCCACGGCCGTTATCAAGTTTACCGCTGGGTGAATTTTTTTCAGGATTTACGATGGGCTTCATGATTTCGTTGATTTGTGTGTACTTGAATACTTACGAAACATTTCAATGGGATGGCGCAACATTGGGAGGGATTTTTCTGATTGCATTACCCAATACAGTGTGGATCGCTAATTTGATGCTAGCCAATAATATTTGTGATTTAGAAGAAGATGAAAACAACAATCGCTACACATTGGTACATTACTTAGGAAAAGGTCGTGGGTTGCGGCTATTTATCCTTTTGAACATCATCGCTTTTTGTGCGATTTTGATGGCAGTGGTTCTGCATATAGCACCATGGACGATGTTGTTGACATTTCTTGTGTTACCATTTGTCTGGAAACAGACAAAATTATTTATGCATAAACAGATCAAACGTGAAACATTTGTCTGTGCGGTAAAAATCCTCGCGGTTGGGGCATGCGCACAAGTCATTAGTTTTGCTATCGGTTTGATTTTATAATTTTTTAGAAAAAGAAAGGAAGTAAGTAGAAATGAAGGAAGTTGTCATTTTAGGAGCAGGTTATGCAGGATTACGGGCTTTGCATGTGTTGCAAGGAGCAAGCGGTGATTTTCATATCACATTAGTAGATAAGAACGATTACCATTATGAAGCGACAGATTTACATGAAGTAGCTGCTGGAACGCAGCCAAGAGAGCGAATCAGTTACGATATCGCTGATGTGGTTCGTCCACAAAAAACAACTTTTCTCCAAAATGAGGTAGCCACCATCGATCGTCAGAATCAGCGCGTCCTATTTACGGATCAAACTTCTCTTTCCTATGATTATTTGATCATAGGCTTGGGTTTTGAATCAGAGTCATTTGGGATCCCAGGTGTTAATGAAAATGCGCTAGAAATGGTAGATGTGGATTCAGCAGAAAATATTTACCATCATTTATTGAAACAAATGGAAGAGTACAAGAAAACCAAAGATCCAGATTTATTGAAAATCGTGGTCTGTGGTGCAGGATTCACTGGAATAGAACTCCTAGGTTCTTTGGTCGAAAATCGGAAGGAATTTGCTGAGCTTGCAGGTGTTCAACCAGAAGAAATCAAACTTTTCTGTGTCGAAGCAGTTACACGATTATTGCCAATGTTTGAAGAAAACTTATCTGCCTATGGCATCAATAACTTGGTAAAATGGGGCGTTGAATTTTTAACTGGAAAACCAATCAAAGAAATCAAACCTGGCGTAGTCGTTTATCAAACGGATGCTGAAACAGGTGCGACGGAAGAATTATCTGCTAAGACAATTATTTGGACAACAGGAGTCAGTGGAAGCCATGTCATGGCAGACTCTGATTTTTCAGCTCGTCGTGGCCGTGTGATGGTCAATCAGGATTTAAGCGATCCAGACCATAGCAATGTGTTTGTGGTTGGGGATGTGTCTGCTGTACTGGATCCTGCAACAAATCGTCCGTATCCAACGACAGCACAGATTGCTTTAAAAATGGGGTATCATGCTGCCAAGAACTGTCTGCATTTGATTAAAGGGGAAAAGACGGAAGACTTCCATTTTGAGTCTTTAGGATCTGTCGCCTCGATTGGGAATACTCACGCGTTTGGTTTGGTGGGTAAGATGCCTGTAAAAGGCTATCCAGCATCTTTTGTTAAAAAAGCCATTATGGACCGCTCCTTGTTCCTAACTGGTGGGGTCAAAGAAGTGTTAGCGAAAGGCCGTTTTGATTTTTATCATTGAGTCTCTAACTAGTGGATCTGCCAGAAGCATGGTGGGCACACCGTTGAAATAGTTGTGATAGTAGTAAAAATAGACAGAGATACCCGTCTCATGCTGGGTGTTTCTGTCTATTTACTAAGATTCAGCATTTTTTACTATCTTATACGATCTAAGACGAATGACATTGATTGTACACTCTGATAAGTAATCATGAGTGATGTGAAAAATCGAGCTAGAAAAACCCACTTTTGTACCTTTATTAAAAAAGTGTTAGAATAAAGAGACTATGTTTGCTAGGAGGCAAGAAATGACGATTCGTAAAGAAAGACGCCGTTTAGAAAAACGATTAAAGCGTTCATTATTAACAAAAAAAGGGTTGACGATGGCTACTACTGTAGTGGCAGGCTCAACGATTGCACCAAATTTAGTTTTAGCCGCAGAAACAGCAACTTCAGAAGATGCAAAAAATCAAGCTGAAATCGCTGACAATCAAAACACAGAAGAGAATCAATCGAACGATTCAACAGTAGAAAACACTCAAAGTAGTGTAGAGGAGTCCAGTGCAACTGAAGAAACAACAGAATCAGCTGACTCTGGTGAAGCGCAATCCAGCATGCCACCTGAAGAGACGACAACATCACAGGAAACAATCACAGAGGATACACCATTAGTTGAATCGCCGATTGCTGTTGCACGATCATCAATATTTTCTATTCGTGCGGATACAAGTGGCTTTATCGCTCAAGCTAGTGGTTATGCAGCGGAAGTAGCTGCCGCCAATGATTTGTATGCGTCAGTCATGATTGCTCAAGCGATCCTAGAATCTGGCTGGGGTACTTCGGCTTTGACTACCCAAGCCAATAATATGTTTGGAATCAAAGGAAGCTACAATGGACAGTATGTTGAGATGGCTACTTTAGAAGATAATGGTTCCGGTAATTATTATCAAATTATGGCAAAATTCCGTAAATATCCGTCTCTAAGAGAATCTTTCCAAGATAATGCGTATGTCTTACGAAATACCAGTTTTGCTGCCGGAAGTTATTATTACAGCGGCGCTTGGAAGAGCAATACGAACTCGTATACAGAAGCAACGGCTTGGTTGCAAGGACGCTATGCGACGGATACTTCCTATGCTAGCAAATTGAATAATCTTATTTCAACATATAATTTAACTCAATATGATAGTGGTACTTCGACCGGAAACGGTGATGCGAACAACGCTGAAACTTCTGTTGAAGAAAATACCATTCAAAAGCAGATGAAAACGACGGCGTCTATGAATATCCGCTCGGATGCATCTACTACAGCAATAGTTACCGGATCCCTTACAGCGAATACAACCTTTACGGCAGTGGCGGTCAAAACAGGAACGAGTGTCAATGGTAATACCAACTGGTACAAAATTTCTGGCAAAGGTTGGGTCAGCGGGGCGTATTTAACAGAAGTAAACTCCGGTTCGTCATCAAGCAATACAAACACGAATGACAATACAGCCAATAGCGGAATCAATCAAAAAATGAAAACGACGGCGACATTGAATATCCGTTCTACAGCATCGACCAGCGGCAGTATCGTTGGCTCATTGAGACAAGGCAGCACGGTGACAGCAACAGCAGTCAAAAATGGCACCAGTGTCAAAGGCAATACGAAATGGTACTATGTTTCAGGAAAAGGCTGGGTCAGTGGAGCGTATTTAACGAGTGATTCTAGCTCATCGTCGAATACATCAAATGCAACCAATACTGGTAATTCAATCAACCAAAAGATGAAAACCACAGCGACATTGAATATCCGTTCTACAGCATCGACCAGTGGCAGTATCGTTGGTTCATTGAGTCAAGGTAGTACCGTGACAGCAACAGCAGTTAAAAATGGTACTAGTGTTAACGGGAATAACAAATGGTACTATGTTTCAGGCAAAGGCTGGGTCAGTGGTGCTTATCTAACGAATACAACTACGAATACTTCTTCCAGCAATAGTTCTGCTAATAATAGTTCTTCAAAAAAATATCATACCGTTAAATCGGGTGATAGTCTGTGGTCTCTTGCGCAAAAGTATGGTAGTAGTATCGACCAAATCACCGCATGGAATCACTTGACCAACAATATTATTTATGTTGGTCAAAAGTTGATCGTGAAATAGAAACGACTGATTTCGTTTAATTCAAAAGAAAATCAATCAGCATTACCCGATACACATTTGTGAGATTGGGTAATGCTTTTTTGCTGGTTGATTAGTAATAAAAAGTGCTGAGGATAGATTTATTGTGAAGGCGGCTTAGAATCATGCTGTTCACCTTTTTTAAAGAATTCAAGCAGATTTTGGTTTCGTCCCCCCTATGGAGTTTCCTATTTTTTCGGTAAAATAGAAAGCAAAGAAAGGAGTAAGGCGTATGAAGACGATTGTTTATAGTGGGATGATGAACGGATTGACGATTGATCGCTCACGACGAGATAGTACCTATAATATGGTGAAGCATTGGCATTCCGAATGCGAAATCCAATATTTTATAGAAGGGAACCGCTATTTTTTAATTGGAGAAAAAACCTATCAAGTCCAACCTGGTACGCTGGTTATGATCCACCCGGACTGTGTCCATAATACATTTTCAGGAAAGTATATTTACCATGATCGTGTACTTGTTCTTTATGAGGCCAGTAAATTTCCAAGAATCACTCAATCCATGGGGGAAGATCTGGAGACCTTTTTTTTAAAACATCATGGAATTATGCAGGTTCCGCCAGCGGACCGCGCTTACGTGCAGACGCTCTTAGCGAATATCGCAGATGAAGTGATCCAGAAAGAATACAATTACCAAGTAATGGTCGAAACAAAATTAATCGAACTTTTTATTTTTATTCAAAGGATCAAGAACTTCCGGGGGTTTTCCGATGAACCATCAGAAACTTTAGGAGAACAGAGTGAGTTAGTTAATCAAATTACTGCCTTTATCCGTCGAAACTATGCATCGATTCATTCATTAGAACAAATCGCTTCGTCTTTTTATCTCGACAAATCCTATTTATGCCGTATCTTCAAACGAACAACAGGCTACACCATCACTGAATATACCAATATTCAACGGATTCGACAGTCCCAACGATTACTGGAAGATACAGATTGGGACATTGCTGAAATAGCGAGAAAAAGTGGGTACAGTAACATCGCCTATTACAATCGTGTATTCAAAAAATATACAGAAACATCCCCTTTACAGTACCGCAAGAAACAAATTGCCTATAAAGAAAGTCTGCGAGAAAAAAATAATTTCTAAACACGCACTCACCCATAGCAAATATGAAATGAGTATTATTTTCCTGTTAAAAAAGTCAATATTGTACAAATTCGCGAATAATCTGTCACTTTTTTGTGCAAGTTTCGCTTGCCTATTGCTGAGACAATTTCTGTCCGATAAAATCAGTAAGCGGATACATAAATGAAAAATTGTAAACGTGTGCATTTTATAAAGGAGGAAATAATAAGATGAAGAAGATGTTAGTTGGCAGTCTTTTTAGTATTTTAGTTCTAGCAGCATGTGGCTCACAGCCTGAAGCTACTGGTTCCAGCAGTGGTTCAACAAAAGATGCAGAAGAAGTGACGATTAAATTTGCTTGGTGGGGCGCGGATAATCGCCATGAAGCGATGCAAGAGGTGGTGGCTCTTTTTGAAGAGGAATATCCGCATATCACGGTTAACACAGAGTATGGGGCGTGGGATGGATGGCAAGAAAAGACATTGACACAGTTATCAGGTAAAACTGAAGCAGACGTGATGCAAGTCAATTATAATTGGCTCTTTTCATTCGGGAAGGGCAAGAATATCTTTATGGACTTGAATGAGGTCAGTGATTATTTGACGCTAGACAATTGGGAAAAATCTTATTTAGAAGCGATGCAAGTGGGTGGTGAACAAGCAGCGGTTCCCCACGGAATGACTGGGCGGGTTCCTCTAATGAACCAAGCCCTTTACGAAGCCAATGGTTTGGAACTACCGACGACTTATGATGATCTTTTGGCAGCAGGAGAAGTCATCGCAAAAGGGAATACTCCGACGGGTGAAGATAATCAGTACGCTTATCTCAATGTGGGGGAGTTTTCACTAGATCTGTTTATTGCTCAGATGCTTTACAACTACACAGGAAAGATCATGCAGACCGATGGAACAGTCAACTACAGCGTGGATGAAGTGAAAGAAGTGCTGGAAAGATATAAAGAATTAGAAGACGCTGGGGCACTACCGACCTTTGAACAAACAAGCCCAATCGATACGGAATCAAATCCTCAATGGGTAGAAGGCAATGCAGGCTCTGTTTATGAGTGGGCGAATTCACTGGCGAAATGGACGAATTCATATAAAGGCGGCGATGGGTTAGATGAGTTAGTTGTAGGTGATTTCTTGCAGGTTGATGCAGCCTCCAAACCAACTATCTATGTTAAACCAAACTTTGGCTATGCCATTTCAAAAAATTCCAAACATCCGGAAGCAGCAGCTACTTTTATTGAATTCTTGTTTACCAATGAGCAAGCAGTAAAAGCTGCTGGAGATTCACTGGGTATCTCCAGCAACACGGTTTGTTACGATCTTCAAGTAGCGAATCAATTGGTTGAAGGTGCTGTGGCAGATGGCTATGCCAAATTGGATGACTATGACCAAACGGTGTTAGATCCATACTTTGAAGACGAGAACGTGCGAGGAGAAAGATACACGGTTTACGAAGCCTTTCGGACAGGGAAGTTCACCTCGGAGGAAGCTGCACAGCAATTCATTGAGAAACAGCAAGCAGCGCTTGATAAGTATTATCAAGAATAGGAAGAAATGAGAAGGAATGCGAGACTTAGGTAGGTCTCGTACCCTTCTTTTTCCGAAATAAAATTGGCCTTGAGTGAGAATGTCTGGAAGTAACTCGTTAGTGTCCGGACGTTCATTTAGAAGATAAAGGAGTCAAATGCGATGTTGAAAAAAATGAAAAGAACGAACTGGGTGATCTATTGTATGCTGATGCCATGGATCATCGGCTTCCTAGTCTTTAAAGTTTACCCAATCATTATTTCTTTTTACTACAGTTTGTTAGAATACCCCATTTTAGGTGATCCCGAGTTTGTCGGATTACAAAACTATCTTGAGATTTTTACGAAAGACGATACCTTTACTGCGAGTTTTTTTGCAACAATCAAATACGTGTTGATTGGTACACCAGCAGTTATTATTGTTTCTTTTGCAGTAGCAGCAATCTTGAATTTTAAACTTAAAGGTGTCAATTTCTTTCGTACCGCGTATTATATTCCTTCTATTTTAGGAGGAAATGTAGCTGTTTCCATTTTATGGACCATGCTATTTGATGTCAACGGACCTGTGAATATGGTGCTGAGTGTTTTTACACTTGGGAATGATGTGGCTATTAACTGGACAAAAGACCCAAAGTTCGCGATTTTTACACTGATCATTTTAAAAACTTGGCAGTTCGGTTCGACCATGCTGATTTTCTTATCTGCATTACAAGGTGTTTCTAAAACTATTTATGAAGCTGCGGAAATGGATGGGGCTTCAAAAATAAGACAACTGTTCAATATTACTGTGCCGATTATTACCCCCGTTATTTTGTTCAATGCCGTCAATGTTTTAGTCAAAGCATTTCAAGAGTTTAACTCTGCGTATTTGATCACTAAAGGTGGACCGAATAAGACGACTTATTTCTTGAATCTTTATATTTATGATCAAGCCTTCCAAAATGGGAATTATGGCTATGCCAGTGCGTTGACCTGGATTTTGCTGGTGATCATCGGTATATTTACGATCATTATTTTCAAGTCATCTGATCGGTGGGTATTTTATAATGATTAAGGGGGCTGAATAATGGAAATGAGTAAATCAAGAAGACGGATAAATGAAATCATTCGTTATGGATTATTGATTGGTGTGGGGATTGTCTTGATTTATCCGTTGCTGTGGATGATTGGTTCCGCATTTAAGGAGAATCGCGACATTTTTGGTAGCTTGAGTATTTTCCCTCCAAGCGAGCGTGTGGTGACAACGAATTTTTCCGATGCTTGGCAGCTGACGCGAGACCATTCTATCTGGTTTTTCTTTGGGAATACACTAAAATTTTTGATTCCGAAAACGATTTTTACAGTTTTATCTTGCGTGATTACCGCCTATGTGATTGCACGAAAATCGTTTAAAGGGAAAAAATTTGTCTTTGGTGCCGTAATCGTTACATTATTGATGCCAGAACTAGCTTTTCGCATTCCGTTGTATCTGTTGTACCGCGAAGTAGGACTTTTGGATAGCTTTGCCAGCCTTTATGTAGCGGATATTTTCGCTAGTTCTTCGTTTTTTGTATTTATGATCATTCAATTTATGCGAACGATCCCTAGGGAGTTAGATGAAGCAGCAGTGATGGATGGGTGTAATGAATTTCAGATTTTGTTCAAAATCATCATTCCAGTAATCAAACCGATTCTGATTACCGTTGCCTTGTTAAGCTTTATGTGGGGCATGAATGATTTCCAAGGACCATTGATTTATTTGAATAGTTCAGATAAGACAGTTCTATCAGTAGCATTGAAACAACTATTAGACGGCGAAGCAATGGTCTCCTACGGAAGAGTCTTTGCTGCTTCTTGCTTGGGGCTGTTACCGATGATTGCCATTTTCTTTATGGGATCACGATACTTTGTTGATGGTGTTGCTTCTACAGGAAGTAAAGAATAGTCATATGTTGATCAGAAGAATTCTTGCACAAATCGTTGATTTTGTCTTAGGGATTTTAACGCTGTTTTTAGTCTTTATAGGAGGAATTCCGATAATCAGTCGTGTTATCAATAATGACTTTGTCGCTGTTTTGACTGCGATTTTTTTGATGTGCGGCGTGTATTTTGCCCTACAGTATCCATTCATGCAAAATCAGCAGACGATTGGAAAAGCATTCTTTCAGCTGCAGATCGTTTCCACAGATAAATATCGCAAGAATGTTCCAGTAGCAGTCATTTTTCAACGAGAGATTTTATGCAAATTAGCCAGCTGTTTCTTCATTTGTCTGCCGCTACTGCTTGACAAAGAAGGAGGGCATGAAGCGTCTACACATACAAAGATAAGAATTGGCAAAGGAGAAAAATAGTTGGAAGAAATAAGAAAATTTTTGGATCAATTCATCGCACACTCTTCACCGGAAGCACCCATTTGGAATCAAGAGGCTCGATTAGCTAATCAGCCAATCTGTTGGAGCTATATCGATGGTTGCATGATTCTGGCGATCCAATACATGTTTAATGCAACACAAGACGAGAATTATCTTGCGTTTGCTGAAACTTTCATTGATTACTACATTGATGAGGAAGGGAATCCGTTGGGGTACGATGAAGGGGAATATAACTGTGACGCAGTTAACGAAGGGAAAGTATTGTTTCAGTTATATGCAATCACTAAGAAAAGCAAATACCGCAAGGCTCTAGATAAGCTGTATCGGCAAGTTTTGTTGCAGCCGCGCACTAAGGAAGGAAGTATGTGGCACAAGTTGCTCTACCCGCAACAAGTTTGGTTAGACGGTTTATATATGGTTCAACCATTTGCGATCCAATACCAACTAACGTTTGGCAATTCCAAAGATGTCAGTGATGTGATCAGACAATTCAAAAATGTCATGGAGTCAATGAAAGATCCGCGAACAGGATTGCTGTATCACGGATACGACTGTACGCGAACAGCATTTTGGGCGCAGCCAAAGACAGGTTGCAGCGCAAACTTTTGGACTCGTTCTCTTGGCTGGTATGCTATGGCATTAGTTGATACACTTGAAATTTTACTGTCCCATGAAGGCTATCACCAAGAAAAACAGCAGCTGCAGCGCTATTTAACGGAACTCATAGAGGCAGTAATACCTTATCAAGATCCAAAGACGAGTCTCTTTTTTCAAGTAACCGATAAGCCAAAGGGTGAAGAAAATTATTTAGAAACGAGTGGATCTGCTGCTTTGAGTTATGTGATGCTAAAAGCCAGTCGATTAGCTATTCTCCCTTCACAATATAAAAAGATTGGCGAAACGATCCTACGTGCGCTTGTAAAGCATAAATTGGTTATTAAAAACGGGAAATTTACGTTGAAAGATATTTGTTTGGTTGCTGGTTTAGGAGGGATGCCAGGTAAAGGTAACTATAAAATCAGAGATGGTTCCTATGAGTATTATATTTCAGAACCAGTTGTCAACGATGATGCTAAAGGCATCGGACCGTTCGTTTATGCTTACAGTGAATGGTTGCAACTGCAGCGCCAATAAAGAAAGCGTTCCTTATCATTTTCGTAAGCGCAAACAAACCATTTGGTCTCCTTCACAGAGTAAGATACAATGAACGGGTAGGCCCCTTTCTTCGATCAGAAGACAAGTGCCGAAAGATTGACCGATTTCATGCGTACACAAAATAAGGAGGCTTTCAAATGGATAAAAGAAACCTAACAATTATTGGTAGTTACGACACTCGGACAGAAGCATTGGTAGCAATTGATCAACTGCGAGATGAAGGTTATGGCAAAGACGACATTGTTTTGTTCGCGAATGCCACCATCATTGAACAGTTTGGTTTAAATACATTGGATAGTGCAGAAGTAGAAGCGACTGGAGGATCAGATGACGATCGTTCAATGTGGGAAAAAATCAAAGATGCTTTCTCTTTTGGGGACTATGACCATCACACGATTGACGACGAAAGTGATCCTTTATTCGCCTATCGTGATGACCTTGAGCAAGATCGTTTAGTGGTGGGAGTCTACGATTATCACGCAACCGATCGAATCGAAGAAACAGATACAGCGATCATTGATCAACCTGTTACAGGTGAAACGGCAATGCCAGATGAATCGGTTCAGCCGACGCCGCGCATGGGAGACAGCGATGTCGAAGCACCAATCAATGATCCCAATCACTTGCGCAATTTATAAAAAAAGCGCCATCACCAAGTAAAAAATGATTTTTTAATTTAAAGATAGCAGTGCTGATAATGGCTGCTATCTCTTTTTGCGTATTGGTACAAAGTGTAAGAAGGCTGATTTTATGTGACAACGATTTATTCATTTGTTGGTCGTTTCTTTTTTTTGTATAATAGAT
>NZ_JALAHI010000066.1 GCF_022711995.1 Enterococcus sp. | reverse complement strand
TAGGGATATCCAGCTCACCGTTCTCGTACCGAGAATACGTTGACTGTGAAACATTTAAAAGATTAGCAATCTGGTGTTGGGTTAGATCGTTGTCTTCGCGCAGATCGCGGATTCGCTGAAACATTCACGTCACCTCGATACTATTCTAAATTATGCTCTTATCGCATATTGACTTTTATGCGTTTTGCGCATATTATGATGTTAACTACGTGGATAAGGCTTTTGATGGTCTGTTAAATTAAGCAAGTAATCGACGCTAGTAGCATAAAAATCTGCAAGTTTAATCAGAGATTGGGTAGGAATATCTAATTTTCCTGACTCATAGCGAGAATAAGTCGTTTGGCTGATATTCAGAAGTTTAGCAAGTTGTTCTTGATTCAAGTCTTTATCTTCGCGTAAGTCACGAATTCTATGATACATAAAAATCACCTCTCTTTTATTTTAGGGGAGGAAATTTGCGGATTAATTTATTATGCAATAAGCGCATAATAATTTTGAATAGTTGAGTTTGACTCGAGTTTTCCTTAAAGGAAACGTTTTTTTTGTTTCTTACATAGCAAAAGAAAGGAGATTGATTTGGAAATTTTACCCAGTCGGTTAAGAAATTGAGGAGTTGAATAAATGAACTTCTATTTACCTACCAAATAATCAGACAAATCTAAGGAGGGGTTCACATAGAAAGTGAAGTTGCTTGGAAATTGTATGCATGGGATTTATTTAGATAAGAGAGGGGATGAATAAATGAGAAAGAAAGACAAGTGTTGGCTAAATAAGCCTGTAACAACTGAAATTTTTTCGACGTTTGGCTTTGAGCAATTGGACCAAGTGACGGATACGATCAAACGTGAAATGCAGACATTATTTCCAATGTGTCACTATGCGGAAGAGGCGAGTGTAGACCTATATTTTAAAAGGTCAACGGATACGTTATTAGGCGATGAAGGCTTTGAAATCAGCAATGAAAATCATCAAACGTTTATTTATGCGAATACCAGTAGAGGATGGTTGTATGGCTTTTTTGAACTGTACAAGCATTTGATTCGGACCAATAAGTTGCCGGAAAAGTTGCGCTCGATTCCTGATCAGTCCATTCGTATGGTCAATCACTGGGATAATTTCGATGGGACGATCGAACGAGGATACGCTGGAGAATCGATTTTCTTTTCAGACAACCAATTTCGACAGGATTATGAAACTTTGCGTGAATATGCACGGCTTTTAGCTTCTATCGGAATGAATGCGGTTTCTATCAATAATGTCAATGTTCGTGGGGAGGCCAAATGGTTTATCACGGAACCGTATTTGGTCGAAATCAAAAAGATTGCAGACATTTTCGCAGCCTATGGGATTCGGACGTTTTTAAGTATCAACTTTGCGGCACCTTTATCCGTTGGAGGGCTTGTGACTGCTGATCCGTTGGCGGAAGAAGTCATTTTATTTTGGCAAAAAACAGTGGAGACGATCTATCAAGTGATACCAGATTTTGGCGGCTTTGTTGTAAAGGCCGATTCTGAAGGGGAACCCGGACCTTTTGTTTATGGTCGTGACCATAATGACGGGGCCAATATGCTGGCGAATGCCTTACAACCCCATGGCGGTCTAGTGATATGGCGCTGTTTTGTTTATGACTGTTTGCAAGATTGGCGAGATCGTTCAATTGATCGTGCTAAAGCTGCCTACGACCACTTTATGAAATTAGACGGTACGTTTGAGGAAAATGTTATTTTACAGATCAAAAATGGACCGATTGATTTTCAAGTCCGAGAACCCGTGACGCCGCTTTTTGGTTCGTTAAACAAAACCAATCAAATGCTGGAGTTCCAAGTGACCCAAGAGTATACCGGGCAACAAAAACATATTTGCTGCTTACTGCCGATGTGGAAAGATGTACTAGATTTTGATACGAAGCATCCACTTGAGCACGCCACAGTGAAGGCGATTCTACCAGAACAAAGCCCAAGTCCTAAGCATTCTGGCGTGGCGGCGGTCGTCAATGTCGGAATGGATAATAATTGGACCGGGCATAAGCTAGCGCAAGCCAACCTCTTTGGCTATGGCAGATTGATTTGGAACAATGAATTAAGCACAGAAGAGATTCTTTGCGAATGGATTGACTTGTCCTTTGAGTTGGATGATTCTGCTAAGAAGCAACTGCGCGCAATCCTCACCACATCCTACCAGACTTATGAAAACTATACTGCCCCATTAGGAATTGGCTTTATGGTTCGGCCCAATCATCACTATGGACCAGATGTTGATGGTTACGAGTACGATCGATGGGGGACTTATCATTTTGCGGATAGGTATGGTATTGGCGTTAATCGAACGTTAAAAGATGGCACCGGCTATGTAAGACAGTATGCGGATGCCTGGTGTGACACATACGAAAACGTGGACACTTGCCCAGACGAACTTATCTTATTTTTTCACCATCTACCATACGATCATGTTCTGCAAAGCGGAAAAACGATCATCCAGCATATTTATGATACGCATTTCGAAGGCTATGAAAAAGTAGAAGAATATATTGAGGAGTGGGCTTCCTTAAAGGGGCAAATCGATGCTGAAAGTTATCAAAATGTGGCTGAAAGGTTGCAGGAACAAGCACGTTCGGCTAGAGATTGGCGGGATCAAATCAATACCTATTTTTATCGCAAAAGTGGCATTCCAGATCAACACGGACGAAGAATTTATGCATGAGAAGAGGAGGAATGTCATGAGGAGAACCGGCGTGGAAGGGTCATCAGGGTTAGCTATAAAAAGTAATAACTTTTGATAGCGTTTTAATGTAGTCGAGAAATGGTTTGTAAGGTATCAAGTAAAAAAATTTTCGAAAAGTAGGTTAGTTTATCCAACTTACTTAAAGGAAATCTTAGGAGGAACAGTAATGAAAAAACGAAAACTAGTACTAGCGTTAGGCACGTTGCTTTTGGTGTCACTCGTCACAGCTGGGTGTAATGCAGGACGAAAAAAGGTGGAAACAGATTCTAGTGGGGATCGTGTAACGATCAGTTTTAGTTGGTGGGGAAATGACGATCGCCATCAGGCTACCCAAGAGATGATTGCTCATTTTGAAAAGGAATACCCGGAAATTGCGGTTAAAGGAGAGCCTAGCGGATTTGGTGATTTAGACCAAGCCTTCACTACAAGATATGCAGGTGATACGTTGGCAGATATCACGACTCTTCTTTACAATTGGGTGCCACAATTTGGTCAAAATGATGGGTTTTATAATCTTGATACGATCGATAGTCTAGATTTATCTACTTATGATCCTGAATTTTTGAAGTTTGGACAGGTTGATGGGAAGCAAGTCGCTGTTCCCTACGGAGAAAATACGTTAGTCATGTATTTAAATAAATCCGAATATGAAAGACATGGTATTGATGTCACTACGTTGAAGACGTGGGACGATTATGTGGAAGCCGCTAAGAAGTTACCAGAAGGGACCTTTTGTGTCGTATCCCCAACTTGGCGTTTTCCGGTGACGATTTGGTTACAACAGAAAACTGGAAAATCCGAATTCGACGAGAAAGGGAACATGAATTGGACAGAACAAGATTATCTCGAAGCAATGACTTGGTATAAGGAGATGGCAGATGCTGGGGTCTTTGTTTCAAGACAAGATTATTTAGAAAATGTCGGCTCAGAACCGGTATCCTTAGCCACTAACAAAAAGTGGATTGAGGGGCAATATGCGGGGGGCATCGACTGGAATGCCAGTATGTCTTCTAATTATGAAGCATTGAAAGAAGTAGGGGATGAAATGGTCGTCGTGGACTACCCGATCGCAGAAGGCGGCACCGAGGTAAATTTGATGTCAAAACCTTCACTGCTTTTTGCCGTTCGGAAAAATGTTGAGCATCCAGAAGAAGTAGGAACATTTTTAAATGAATTTTTAAATGGCGAGGAAGCAAATAAAATTTTGGGTCTTTCCAGAGGGATTCCTGCTTCTAGCAAAGCGATCGAAGCGTTGACGGAAGATGGACAATTATCAGGTGTGATGAAAGAAGGCTTTGAGTACGCCCAAAGTGTCGCAAAAATCAACCAAACACCGTTCTATGAAGATGGTACCTTAACGACTATTTACACTGCAGAAATGGAGGCTGTCGAGTTAGGAAGGACCGATTTAGAAACTGCTGCTCGCAACGTCTATACGAAAACGAAAGAACAAGCCGAAAAGCTTGCGAAAGATTATAAATTGCAATAGACAACTATCCACATACTTTATGGGAGTGAATGGCTTTTGTTTGCTTCCATGAAGTATCGTGAATCGTTGCCAAAAAAGTTTGGAGGGATTATATGAAAAAGGAAAAAGTGGGCTTGATCTATGTAACCCCTTGGCTGATTGGCTTTTTACTGCTGACCGCTTGGCCGATCTTGTCCTCATTTTATTATTCACTGACCGATTACTCGTTGGCTCGCGTGGGACAGACACCTGCATTTTTAGGTATTCAAAATTATGTAAATCTTTTTAAGGATCAAACTTTTCTTGATTCGATGCGGGCGACACTGATTTATACAGTGTTTACTGTGCCTTTTCAACTAGGGTTTGCGTTGTTCGTTGCATTTATCCTGAATTTCAAGTTAAAAGCCATCAATTTCTATCGGACAGCGTATTACATTCCCTCGATTCTAGGAGGAAACGTGGCCGTTGGTGTGCTTTGGCGATCGATGTTTCAACCAGAAGGTTTGGCAAATATCTTTCTGGGAACCTTTGGAATTGAGCCAATCAACTGGTTGTCATCACCCATTGGAGCAATGATCGTATTGATCCTCTTAAAAGTATGGCAATTTGGGTCATCCATGCTGATTTTTTTAGCTGCATTAAAAGAAATCCCGCAAGATTTATATGAGTCGTCAAGTTTAGACGGTGCTTCAAAGTGGGCGCAATTTTTTAAAATAACAATTCCGTTGATCACACCTACGATTTTTTTCAATTTGGTGATGCAACTAAACAATGCGTTTCAAGAATTTAATGGCCCATTTATTGTTACTAGTCGAGGTCCCCTCAATGCTACGTATCTCTCTTCGATGTTTATCTATGATAAAGCGTTCAAGGAATTTGATATGGGCTATGCAAGTGCGGCGAGTTGGGTCCTGTTTACGCTAATTGTTTGCTCAACGCTTCTTCTTTTTGCGAGTCAGAAACGATGGGTCTATTATTCAGATGGAGGTGGGAAATAGATGGAGGCAACACCTGAAGTATCTACAAAAAAGAATCATTCGAAAAGGTTGAGACAAACTCTGATTCGCTATGTCATTCTGACGATCGTTGCGCTGATCATGCTGTACCCGATTATCTGGATGGTGGGAGCATCGTTTAAAACAAACACGGAGATTTTCACATCAATCGGTTTTATTCCTTCGACGATTGAGTTTCAAGCGTATATTGATGGTTGGAATACCAAAGGCGATTACACCTTTACCTTGTATTTTATCAATACCTTTAAATACGTCATTCCTAAAATTCTGTTTACCGTTGTCTCGGCGACCCTTACAGCCTATGGCTTTGCTCGTTTTGATTTTCCATTCAAGAAAATCATGTTCTCACTGTTAATGGCAACGATGTTTTTACCTCAAGTTGTAACCAGAATCCCTTTGTATCTCTTCTGGAACCGCTTGGATTTATTGGATACGTATGTCCCGTTGCTCGCCAATTCATTTTTAGGACAAGAACCATTTTTTGTTTTTATGATGATTCAATTTATGCGTTCCATTCCCCGTGATCTCGACGAAGCCGCGATCGTGGACGGTTGTTCATCCTTTGGGGTTCTCTGGCGTGTATTGATTCCAGCGTTAAAACCAGCCCTTATTTCTTGTGTGATTTTTCAATTTGTCTGGAGTTTCAGTGATTTCTTAGGCCCATTGATTTATATCACTTCACAAGATAAATTTCCAGTATCTCTTGTGTTGCGGCTCAACGTTGATCCATCTACTAATACACCATGGAATCAAGTGTTTGCCATGTCGGTGATCTCATTGTTGCCGGCGATTATCCTATTCTTCAGTGCGCAAAAATATTTTGTCGAAGGTGTCACAAATTCTGGAATCAAAGGATAGGAGATAAGTATGAATTCTTTCTTTCACACTATTTCTGAGTGGACAGTTGCCATCGTCCACTCAGCGTACCAGTTTTTGGTTTATCAGCTGTATTTCATCCTCTCCAATAGTTTATTTCTAATTCTTTTGTTCTTTCTGCGACTGACGCTGAATAACGCTGTCTTCTTTTTGGTACCGCTAATGCTTTTCATAGCAAGCCTGTCTGCTCAATTCGGATTGTTTACCAACCCAGAGTATTTATCGATCAGAAAGAACTATTTCATGTATTATCGAGAAATTTTTAAGAAGAGCTGGAAACTATTTATTTTGTATGCATTGTTCATTCTCTTTATTCTTTTCAGCTTACGTGCACTGATACTTTTCCGTCTCTCTCTCATGTTGTTACCGTTTATTCTGACCAGCTGTTTCTTACTCAGCAGTATGCTTTTTGTCTTATTGCTTTCAAGTGATTTACGAGTGACCCAAATTCCATTCAAAAAGAAAATGGAATGGTCACTGTTGATAAGCTATCGACTGCCTTTAGTCACGGTCTATAACGGAGCACTTATTGGATTGTCCATTTTCTTGATGCAGCATTTTTCATTGGCGTATCTTTGTTTCTTTAGTAGCTTGATCAACTATGGAATTTATCGTAATCTAACACGACGATTTTCGCTTGCTTTGTTTTTTGAGCAGTGGATAGTTGATTAGAGAAACAAATTTTTGCATTCGCAAGCCGTTGACATAGATTTATCGCTTATTATATCTGTATTGTAAATGTATAACTTGATAGTTATTAATCAATCAATAAGTAATTTGAATTAACCATCTTTCTTAGCTCTATACAAATCTTAACTTTTTCTGTCACGTACTATGAAATG
>NZ_JALAHI010000065.1 GCF_022711995.1 Enterococcus sp. | reverse complement strand
GTATTTTAGGGTTAGCGCAAGTAATGTTTTTGCTTAATAACTATCTCTAAGTTTTTTAGCTTTTGCTATTTCTTTTGTTGGCGTTTTACTTGTTTTCTTTTTAAATCCATGTGTAATATAGTACTTATTATCCTTTATTTGGAAGTAGATTCCCCTTAAAAAAGATTCGTTTGTCCTTGTTCTAATCTCATACAAATTATCTTCAAGCTTCTTTACCCATTGCTGTCGAGCAGCTGTCTGTACACCTACTTCTTCAATCTTCTTAATCATAGCAACAAGTTTTACCTTATCTATCCTATTAAGTGAATTTAAAAACTGGTCAAATTCTTTGCCCCAATCGAATTCTGTGCTATGCACTACCCACAACCTCCTAACTCTATTATATAGCGAATACGCTATATGAACAACGAGAAACTTCTCTTATCAAGAGTAAATACTGAAAAAATGTTTATCACAACTAAATTCTGCTCAAGTTTGACTTGGCGAGGATTAGTTGAAACTCGTATTTTATTCGAACCCACAATATCTGTTCTCTAGAAAGATCTGTGGAGTAAAGCATAAAAAAACCAGCTCAACGGCTGGTTTTTAATCTGTTACTATATGTGTTACCCACGATTGTCTAGTGATGCGCCAACAAATGCTTTGATCAATCGTTGTGGACGTGTTGGTCGTGAAATCAATTCTGGATGGAATTGGCAACCAACAAAGAATTTGTTTTCTGGAATCTCAACGATTTCAACTAAGCGATTGTCTGGTGAAACACCTGAGAAGACCATGCCTTCTGCTTCAAAGATTTCGCGGTATTTATTATTGAATTCATAGCGGTGACGATGACGTTCTTGTACGACTTCTTCTCCTTCATAGGCTTCTGCTGTTTTTGTTCCTTTTTTAACTTTACATGGATACAAGCCTAAACGCAGGGTACCGCCTAAGTTTTCAATGTTTTCTTGATCTGCCATCAAGTCAATAATGTTGTTCGCTGTATCTGGATCAGTTTCTGCTGAATTCGCATTTTCCAGTCCAACGACATTACGGGCAAATTCCACACAAGCCATTTGCATACCCAAGCAGATACCCAAGAAAGGCACATCGTTTTCACGAGCATAGCGAATCGCTTCGATCTTGCCTTCGATGCCGCGATCGCCAAAACCGCCGGGAACCAAGATACCGTCAGCATCCTTCAAGTATTCATCAACATTGTCTTTCGTCAGTTCATGGGCTTTGATCCAATCGATCGTAATGTCGGCATCATAAGCAAATCCAGAATGTTTCAATGCTTCAACCACTGACAGATAGGCATCTGGCAATTCCACGTACTTCCCTACCAATGCAATACGGACATTCTTCTTCAAGTTCAATACTTTTTCCTCTAATGCTTGCCATTCTGTCATATCAGCTACTGGCGCATTCAATTTCAAGTGATCGCAAACGATTTGGTCCATGCCTTGTGCTTGCAATGCCAATGGAATCGAATAAAGTGTTTCCACGTCCCGGGATTCAATGACTGCTTCTGGTGCAACATCACAGAATTGAGCCAATTTATTTTTTGTTGATTGAGACACAGGTTGTTCGGTCCGAACCACTAGGATATTTGGTTGGATACCCAATCCCCGCAACTCTTTTACACTATGTTGTGTTGGTTTGGTTTTCATTTCGCCGGCTGCCTTCAAGTAGGGAATCAACGTTGTATGAATGTACATCACATTGTCTGAACCAACGTCAGCTTTCATTTGGCGCAACGCTTCTAGAAACGGCAACGACTCGATGTCCCCAACGGTTCCGCCGACTTCAGTGATAATGACATCAGAATCAGTCATTTTTGCCGCCCGCATGATTTTTTCTTTGATTTCATTGGTGATGTGCGGAATCACTTGGACAGTTGCTCCTAAGTATTCCCCTTTACGTTCTTTGCGCAAAACTTCTGAATAGATTTTTCCAGTCGTTACATTTGAGTATTTGTTCAAGTTGATGTCGATGAAACGTTCATAATGGCCTAAGTCCAAATCTGTTTCTGCCCCATCATCGGTCACGAATACCTCACCATGTTGGTATGGACTCATCGTTCCTGGATCAACATTGATATAAGGATCAAACTTTTGGATCGTTACTTTCAAGCCACGATTTTTCAACAAGCGTCCTAATGATGCTGCCACAATACCTTTTCCGATTGAAGAAACCACACCGCCGGTTACAAAAATATATTTTGTCATAAACTGAAAAACTCCTTTTAAACTATTTTGCAGGATCAGCACTTAGAAAATAAGAAAAGCTCCCTATCCATAAATGAATAGGGAGCGAAAATTCTAAATAACTTTCTGACTCTTTTTCAAGAGTGCCCAAACAGAATGATACAATCTTGCCTAGTAAAAGTCAAGCAAACTTTTTGCGAATTCTTTTTGGATACGAATACATGAAAAACTGCTCACTTCTCTGAACATTCACAAATTACTAATCTTCTTTCTTACTTTCTTAATGGATTCTTTGGGTCTACTTGTCATAATGATTCTTGTAGAGGAAGCTTGGTGCTTTACTTGTTTTGTTACAAATGATCAGAAATCAATTTCTTATCATTTTTGCGAAAACAAGGTGCAGGTTCGATTCCTGTCTTCTACTTTGAATAGATGACAGAACAAACCCGCTAGATTGGTTTTCTCTAGCGGGTTTGTTGGGTCATTGCCACGACTGACTAATAGTATCAGGACAATGATGCATCTGTTTCAGACATGGATAAACGTCGTACTGCTTGATTAATACAATTCCAAATATTGCTCGCGTTCCCACTCGGAAACGGTTTGTCGGAAGGCTGCCCATTCCAAGCGTTTGGCTTCGACAAAGTTCGCAAAAATGTGTTTGCCTAATGCATCGATCATCACGTCATCTTTACGCAATTCTTTGATTGCATTGTGAATCGTTGATGGCAGATCTTCGATTTGTGCTTCTGCACGCTCTTCTTCATTCATCACATAAATGTTGCGGTCCACTGCAGGTGGCGGTGTCAACTCGCGACGGATACCATCTAGTCCAGCTTGTAGTAAAACAGCCATTGCCAAGTATGGGTTTGCGGATGGATCAACGGAACGCAATTCTAACCGGGTTGACAGTCCACGAGATTCAGGCACACGAATCAGTGGAGAGCGGTTGCGACCTGACCAGGCAACGTAAACCGGTGCTTCATAGCCAGGAACCAAACGTTTGTAAGAATTGACTGTTGGGTTGCAGACTGCGGTATACGCACGAGCATGTTCAATCAAACCTGCTAGGAAATGATACGCCGTTTGGCTTAATTGCATTGGTCCTTCTTCATCAAAGAAGACATTGTCTTTTCCATTGAACAAGGACATATTACAGTGCATACCTGACCCATTGATACCATATAATGGTTTTGGCATAAATGTCGCGTGCAAGCCGTGTTTGCGGGCGATGGTTTTCACGACTAATTTGAAAGTTTGGATATTGTCGCAGGCTTCTACTGCATCGGCGTATTTGAAGTCGATTTCGTGTTGTCCTGGTGCTACTTCGTGGTGGGAGGCTTCCACTTCAAAACCAAGGCTTTCTAATTCCAATACGATATCGCGGCGGCAGTTTTCACCTAAGTCAGTCGGTGCAAAATCAAAGTAGCCGCCTTTATCATTTAGGTCTGTTGTGATTTCGCCATCTTCATCTAGTTTAAAAAGGAAAAATTCTGGTTCAGGTCCAAGGTTGAAAGAAGTAAATCCTAGAGATTTCATATCTGATAGGGCCCGTTTTAAATTGCCGCGAGGATCACCAGCAAATGGTGTACCATCAGGGTTGTAGATATCACAAATCAAACGCGCGACTTTGCCGTGTTCACTTTCCCATGGGAAAATCATCCAAGTAGATAAATCTGGGTAAAGGTACATATCACTTTCTTCAATTCGAACAAATCCTTCAATAGAAGAACCGTCGAACATCATTTTGTTCTCAAGCACTTTTTCTAATTGGCTAACTGGTACTTCCACATTTTTGATCGTCCCCAAGATGTCTGTAAACATCAAGCGTAAAAAGCGGACATTTTCATCTTTAACGATTTGTTTGATATCTTCGGCAGTTCTTTCAATTTTTGGCATAATATTCCCTTCCTTTGACCTTTATTCTTGCGTATCGCAACATCGGTCTACATCAGCGGACCTTTTTGTTGGAATGGCTGTTGTTGATTCAGACCACCTTGCGCTAGGAGTTCGTCATAAAAAATTCGGCGAACATCTTCGTCAGTCAGTGGCGGTTTGTTCTTTGCTTCTTGCTCTTTGGCAATCTTCATCTCGTAAACACGTTTGATCCCGGCCATATTCAGACCATCTGATAGATAGTCTTTGATTTCCAATAGCGTATCGATATCATTTAATGAATACATCCGTCGATTACCATCACTGCGTTCCGGATGGATCAGTTCTTGTTCTTCATAATAACGAATTTGACGAGCCGTCAGATCCGTTAATTTCATCACTGTTCCAATCGGAAAGACAGACATCGAACGCCGCAATTCTTTTTCCCGCATAACGTGGCGCCTCCCTCATTTAGATGATCCTGTATTACTTAATTGAAACTATACCAATTGTTTTTTCAGCTGTCAACCCTCCATGTAAGAAAAAGTGACATAGAACCTTTTTTTCTATTCAACAGAAAAACTATTGATGTATCGCACTTTTAGCAGCTGACTTTCTAACTTTTTTCTAGGAAAAAAGCAAAAAAAGCTGCGGCAGGGAAAGAAATTCCCTGTACACAGCTTTGACCATTCATTTTTTTAATCACTCTTCATTTGTTTGCTGCAGACCGGCAACCCCAGGTAAAGCGAACCCTTTCAAATGATAGGTTTGATCTTCTTCATTGAAGTCATTGGCAAGCAACAGCGTTTCTTTCTTTAAACGGTTCAGGCGTTTGCCTTCATCGGCAGCCAAAACCGTTTGATAGGGCTGCATGATTTCCATCAATTCCATTTTGATTGCTTGGATCAGTTGTTCTTTTCCTTTGCTACTCTTGGCAGAAATTAAAACATTCGGGAACAATGTCGGCACAAATTGCTCTGGATCAATGCGATCGGCTTTGTTATAGATTGTCAGCACCGGTAGTTGGGTCAATGATAATTCTTCCATCAATGCTAAAACTGTTTTTTCTTGCTGCTGCCGATCAGCAGAACCTGCATCCACCACATGCAGCAACAGATCCATGTTCTGGCTCTCTTCTAGCGTTGAATGAAAGGCATCGATCAGTTGCGTCGGCAATTCCTGAATAAAACCGACCGTATCGGTCACTGTCACTTCCAACCCTTCTGGCAGCCGCCAGCGTTTGGTCAATGGATCCAATGTTGCAAACAGTTGATCTTGTTCATAGGTATCCGCACTGGTCAATAAATTCAAAATCGTTGATTTTCCAGCATTGGTATAGCCGATCAAACCAATCTGAAAGACTTGACTATCGCGGCGTTTTTGCCGAGTCCGATCACGGTGAGCAGCGACTTCCTTCAATTCCCGTTTAATGATTGTGATCCGGTTGCGGATATGGCGGCGATCCGTTTCCAGCTTGGTTTCTCCTGGTCCTCTCGTTCCGATACCGCCCCCTAATCGAGACATATTTTTCCCTTGTCCGATCAAACGAGGAAGCAAGTAGTCTAATTGAGCTAGCTCTACTTGCAGTTTTCCTTCCTTCGAGCGCGCCCGCATCGCAAAGATATCTAAAATCAATTGGACCCGGTCAATGACTGGTGCTCCTAATTCTTCACCGATCAACTGACTTTGTCGCGGTGTCAGTTCATGATTGAAAATCACTAAATCAGCTTCATGGGCATCCACTAGCTGTTGTAGTTCAGCCAATTTCCCCTTGCCTATCACTGTTTGCCGATCCACTTGCGGGCGTTTTTGGATCAGTGAAAAAATCACCTCTCCGTTTGCTGTTTTGGTCAAACTTTTTAGTTCATTCATTGAGGAAGCAAATGTTGAATAATTCCGTTCTGTTTCTACTCCAACAAGGATTACACGTTCTTGGGTCATTCCTTCTCCTCCAACCATTGGTCGATCGCTTTTTCTATCCTAGACAAGTCCTCAGGATGTTGGACAAGATCGACCCAATTAGGGTTGAGACGATTCTTGAACCAAGTCAGTTGCCGTTTGGCATACCTGCGAGACTGTTGCTTGATTTGTGCGACCGTTTCTTCTAGTGAACACTCACCCGCAAAATAAGGGCCAAATTCTTTGTAGCCGATTCCTTTTGCTGCCTGAGTCTGAGGCTGAGCCAGTACCTGCTGTGCTTCAGAAATCAGCCCCGCAGCCATCATTTGATCCACTCGTTGATTAATCCGCTGATACAACAATTCTCGTTCTGTGGAAAGTCCGATCATGAAGTAATCATACAATGCTTCAGGAACAACCGCGGGGGCAGCGATACTTGTTCCTGTTGTCTCAAGAACTTCCAGCGCCCGAATCACTTTCCGTTCATTGTTGTAGTGAATCTTTGTAGCCGCTAAAGGGTCTAGCGCATGCAACTTTTGCCAGAGGGCCTCTTTGCCAATTCTTGCCGCTTCTTGCTGGTAGCGCTGTCGCACAGCTGGATCACTTTCCTCATTGGCGCCTAACTGGTAATCATAGAGCAATGCCTGAATATATAAACCGGTCCCCCCTGCTACGATAGGCAGATGCCCTCGTTGGTGGATTGCCGTAATCAACTGGCGAGCTTCGTTTTGAAATTCTGCCACAGAATAGGATTCATGGCTATCACGAATATCGATCAGATGATGAGGGATCCCCTGCATTTCCTCAGTGGTTACCTTGGCTGTTCCAATATCTAAGCCACGATAGATCTGCATGGAGTCGCCACTGATTACTTCTCCCTGATACTTTTTCGCCAATTCGATACTTAATGCTGTTTTTCCAACTGCTGTTGGGCCAACGATAACGATCACTTTTTCCATCAATGGCCTTCCTCCTGAACCTGCCTTTGGACTTCCCGGACTCGTTCAGGAAAATTGGTGATAATCCCTGTGACCCCTACTGTAAGACAGTGACGAATTTCCGCTTCTGTATTAACAGTCCAAGGACGGATGGCAATCGGATAATCCGCGATCTGGTCTGCATGGGCTTTGACCCACTCATAAGCAGGATGAAGCCCTTCGATATAAGGGCGCGCCAATGCCAATGGCGGTTTCTCTTCCGATTTCCCCATAATAAAGTCAAAAGTGGCTTGCGGTTCAATGGCATACAATCGATCCAATGTATCAATATTGAATGAACAATACCAATGTGTAAAGGGCCAAGTTTGACTAGCTAACAGCTTCGCTACTTTCTCTTCGATTCCTTGATAGTCGTAATGATCGGTTTTCAATTCAATCGTTAAAATACCACGATAATTCTTTGCGGCTAAAAGATCGAGGACTTCCTTCAACGTTGGCACTTTTGTAGCTGCATAATCATCTGAGAACCAGCTGCCGGCATTCAATTCTTTTAGTTCTGCCAGCGTTTTGTCACAAATTCGGCCTTTGCCGTTCGTGGTGCGATCGACTGTCTCATCATGCATCACGATCAAGTGGTCATCCTTTGATAAATGAACGTCCAATTCAATGATGTCAGCTTTGACTCGAACAGCCTCCGCAAAAGCTGGTAATGTATTCTCCGGACGGACACCGCTACTGCCACGGTGGGCAACAATTTGTACCATTTGTTTCACTCCAATCTTTTTCTATTTTACCATGGAACCGTAAAGAACCAAACCACCACCCATTTGCCTTTTTTCTAAGAAGCGGCAGGACTTGCTTTTTTCCAGCGACACAAAAAAACCCGCTGCTGCGGGAATTTTCATTTGATTTAGCTATAGTGTTTTTGAAAAATAAGTCAATGGTTCATTGGTCAAATTCTTCATCTGCGTTTTGCGCTCATTGACCATCTCTGTCAGTGTATCCAAGAAGTTTTCCATGATGACCCGACCGCCTTTATAGGTGTAACCGCCAATCTTCACCGTTTCTTCCGGTGAAAGGATCACTCTGCGAGTACCGATTTTTTTGAAGAATTCTTCTAAAAAATAATTCGGCAGATAAAAATTGTTTTGAGCGGCAAAAGACTGCAAATACGCAAAATCATCAATCGTTATATAACAGTCATCGAAAGCATCGAAACTGACATATTCGTCCATCAAGATCACTCGTTTTTGTAAAATCTCACTGATTTTACGGTTTAATTGAAGCAATGTTTCGATTTCTTTGACTTTATGTTCCAACAACCGTCGCCGTTTTTCTTTTTGTTCATCATAACGAATTCTCAAGTTAAAGATGATCGTTACTAATAAGGCGCCTACTAACACGCCGATAAAACCTGCAATTGCTACTGCCATTTTCTCCTGACCCTTTCATGCTTACTTTCTCTTTATTGTATCATAATTTAAAAGAGAGGCAAAAAAGATAACGAACTTTTCATTTGACCTTTATTGACCTATTGGGTATACTTACTTTTAGATATTGCAAAAACTTTGTGCTAAACTATATCTATATCGATTTTTAGGAGGACTAAAAAATGAATTTAATTCCTACAGTCATTGAACAATCATCTCGTGGCGAAAGAGCCTACGACATCTACTCTCGTCTATTAAAAGACCGAATCATCATGTTAAGTGGTCAAGTAACGGATGACTTAGCAAATTCGATCATCGCCCAACTTTTATTCTTGGATGCACAGGATTCTGAAAAAGATATTTACTTGTACATCAACTCACCCGGCGGAAGCGTAACAGCTGGATTAGCAATCTTTGATACCATGAACTTTATCAAAGCAGACGTACAAACGATCGTTATGGGGATGGCTGCTTCAATGGGTTCATTCTTATTGACAGCTGGCGAAAAAGGCAAACGCTTTGCATTGCCAAACGCTGAAATCATGATTCACCAACCATTAGGTGGCGCCCAAGGACAAGCGACAGAAATCGAAATCGCGGCTCGTCACATTTTGCAAACCCGCGAACGCTTAAACAAAATCTTGTCTGAACGGACAGGCCAACCAATCGAAGTCATCGAAAAAGACACAGACCGTGATAACTTCATGACTGCTCAAGAAGCCAAAGATTACGGCTTGATCGACGAGATCATGGAATCAAACAGCTTAAAATAATTCATCCATCAAAAAACCAGTGTGCTGAAGCACGCTGGTTTTTTTTCGGCATTAATCGAGGTCGGATCGACTTCGCTTGCCATTAATAAACATATTTCCCGTGCAAATAGTCTTTTCCCAAGGAAACATAATGGGCGATGTTGGCTTTATTGTTGGCAATTTCTTCTTCTGTCAAGGGACGAATCACTTTTGCAGGTCGTCCAAAAGCCAAGACATTTTGGGGAATGACCGTTCCTTGAGTGACTAAAGAACCGGCGCCAATCAAACTATTTTCACCGATAACCGCATGGTTCAAGACGATAGAACTCATTCCGATCAATGCTCCTTTTTCAATCTTACAGCCATGGAGCATACATTGGTGACCGACTGTCACATCTTCCGCAATGATAGTAGGTGCATCATGATCCACGTGAATGATCGTCCCGTCCTGAATATTGGTCCGCTCACCCACCCGAATAGAATTGGCATCCCCTCGCAACACTGCTTGAAACCAAACTGTCGCCTCACTGCCGATGGTGACATCCCCGACAACGGTCGCATTAGGCGCAATAAAATTTTTCACGCCGGCAGTCTCTTCCTTTGTTTGATTCTTTTGGCTATTTTCACTATCCACTATCCCCATTGTTACACTCCTTTACCATTTTTCTTTCTCTACTATACCATTATAACCATTAAACCATGAAAATCCCCTGACTCAGTCCGCAAAAAGACAGCGGCGATCTGCCAAGGGATTCCTGCAAAAAAGGACTGTGCCATAAGTCTCCTACAAGTAACACTGTCCGAACTGCTCCTGCGGTGCAGGGACTCCTCGTCGCAAATGTCAGAGGAATCTACCGCAATAGCATATGATTCGGTTTCACTTGTTGGATGATGACTTATGTCACAGTCCCTACTATTGCTCCTGCGGTGCAGGGACTCCTCGTCGCAAATGTCAGAGGAATCTATCGCAATAGCATATGATTCGGTTTCACTTGTTGGATGATGACTTATGTCATAGTCCCTTTTCGTTATTCTGCTTCTTCTGAAAACTGGCTTTGATAAAGCTGACTATAAAAACCACCAGCTGCTAAGAGTGTTTCATGATTGCCTTTTTCAATGATTGATCCTTGATCCATAACTAAGATCAAATCGGCTTCTCGAATTGTCGATAACCGGTGGGCAATAACGAAACTGGTTCGTCCTTCCATCACTTTGTCCATCGCTTTTTGAATCAATGCTTCCAATCGTGTATCTACGGAGCTGGTTGCTTCATCCAAAATCAAGATTTTCGGATTAGAGATGATTGCTCGGGCAATCGTCAAGAGTTGTTTTTGACCAAGGGAGATATTATCCCCTTCGGAATTGATAAACATCTCATACCCGTCAGGCATCGTCCGGATGAAATGATCCACATTGGCTGTTTTAGCAGCATCCACCACTTCATAATCGGTTGCATCTAACTTACCAAAGCGAATATTATCTCCAATGGTTCCTTCATACAACCAAGCATCTTGCAGCACCATGCCGAATAACGAACGGACATCGCTACGGGCCATTTTCTTCGTATCGATGCCATCGATCTTGATCGCCCCTTCGTTAACGTCGTAGAAACGCATCAACAAATTGATCAATGTGGTTTTTCCGGCTCCTGTAGGACCGACGATCGCTACCGTCTGACCTGCTTTGACTTCAAAATTCAAATCTTTGATCAACGGTTTTTTCGGATCATAGGCAAAACCAACATGTTCAAATTGAACATCCCCATGAAATTCCGCTGGCAATGGAATATCGGTTTGATTGACTGGTTCTTCCGGTTCATCCAAAATCTCAAAAACCCGTTTTGCTGCTGCGGAAGCACTTTGCAAGACAGAAGACAACTGGGTAATGTTCCCCATTGGCTGACTGACTTGCCAAATGTATTGGATGAAGGCTTGCAGCTGCCCTACCACGATCACACCACCGATAACATAGAAACTTCCCATAACTGCCATAGCAATATACGTAAAGTAGGCGGTCATTTGAACTAGCGGCATCATCAATCCCGAGACGAAAGCCGAACGAAAGCCATAATAGCGCAGTTGGTGATTGACTTTTTTAAAGCCCTCTAGTGTTTGTTTTTCTCGTCCATAGACTTTCAGCACACTAAACCCGGTCATATTTTCCTGCACATATCCGTTTAGATCTCCCAATGCATTTTGCATCCCTTGGAAGTCTTTTTGCGATTTCTTAACGATAGTCCGCGAAATAATCAATGACGTTGGAATCATGATCAATGCGATCAACGCCATGAATGAATTGATATAAAACATCATCGCTACCGCCATGATGATCCCTAGAAAGGCATTGACGATCCCGATCAAGGCTTGTTGCATCGCACCGCTGACTGCATCCACATCGTTCGTTACCCGTGACAAAATATTTCCTTGCTGATTTTTGTCAAAATATGAAACAGGCAAGCGGTTGATCTTTTCTTCAATATCTTGCCGCAGATCACGCATCGCCGATTGAACGACAGTTGTGATCAAAAGTCCAGACATCAACTGTGAGAAACAATAGCCCACACCGACAACGGTGATCCAGATCAAACAAACGATGATGTAATCAAAATTCAGCGGTTCTCCCGCTGCAATATTCCGACTGATCTCTGTTGTAGGCAATCCGGACACATACGGCAGTGCCGCATTAAAGCCAACCGTTGCGACAGTAAAAAGTAAGACTAAAATAAAAGAGACTTTGTAGGGTTTGATGTAGCGCCCTAACCGTTTTAAAGAAGAGAATGCTTTCATTGTGCCAACTCCTCCTCTGATAATTGTGATGCTGCAATGTCGTAATAAACCGAACAATTTTTCAGCAATTCTTTGTGGGTACCGATCCCCACCACATCGCCTTCATTCAGCACGATGATTTTATCCGCATGCATGATCGTTCCCACCCGTTGGGCCACGATCAAGACCGTTGAGTCGGTCGTTTCTTTTTTCAAACGCGCCCGTAATTTGGCATCGGTTTGATAGTCTAGCGCCGAGAAACTGTCATCAAAAATATAGATTTCCGGACGACGAATCACCGCCCGGGCAATTGCCAAACGCTGTTTCTGTCCGCCAGAAAAGTTCGTTCCCCCTTCTGACAAGCGCGCATCAAAGCCATCCGGAGTTTTGGCAATAAAATCCGCCGCTTGAGCGATCTCAACTGCCCGCTCCAAATCCGCTTGAGTGGCATCTTCTTTACCATAGCGTAGATTTTCTGCAATCGTTCCAGTAAATAACAGCGCTTTTTGAGGAATAAAACCAATCTTATTTCTCAAAGCAGACAAACTGTACTCTTTGACATCGATCCCATCAACCAACACTTGCCCTTTTGTGACATCGTAAAAACGCGGAATCAATTGGATCAATGTTGACTTCCCGCTTCCGGTACTACCAATAAATGCCACTGTCTCACCAGGAGAAGCCGTAAAACTAACGTTGCGGATCACGGGGCTTTCTGCGTGTCCCGGATAAGCAAAGGTCACATTTTTAAATTCCACATATCCTTTGGTCTTGCCTTCTGTTACGGGTTGTTCGGCTTCCACAATTTCGGAAGTCATATCTAACGCTTCCTGAATTCGTCGTGCCGATACTGCTGCGCGAGGATACATGGTAAAGACCGTCGCAAACAGCATGAATGAGAACAGAGCGTGGAAGATATATTCGATAAAGGCAATCAAATCACCGACTTGCAGCTGCCCATTTTCGATTTGAACACTTCCTGACCAAATGATCAATACCATTACGATATTAAAGAGAAAGAAGAATCCCGGCTGTGCCGTTGCCATCAACCGGAACAAGCTGCGTGAGCTTGATGCATAAGCCTGATTGACTTTGCTAAAGCGTTTTTCTTCAAATTTCTCATTGACGAACGCACGAATCACTCGTAAGCCAGACAAATTTTCTCGTAAAATACCATTGATTTTATCTAGATTCGATTGTTGTTTATTGGACAAAGGCTCCGAAATCTTAGCGATAGCTACGACAGCGATCAACAAGATTGGGAGTGCCCCTAATACATACATCCCTAATTTAGTGCTTGTCCGCATAACCATGTATAAACTAACCGCAAACATCATCGGCGTCATCAATCCGATCCGCAGAATATTCTGCATAAACAACATGATTTGGTAAGCATCATTGGTTACTCGAGTGATCAATGACGAAACACCGATTTTTTCATATTCCGTATGGGAATAACCTTGCACCTTTTCAAAAAGATCATCTCGAATATCGGCTACGATATTCGTTGTGATCCGTGAAGTAAAATACCCCAACAAAATATTCATTGCAATCCCCGTCAACGTAATGACAAGCATGACGATTCCCATTTTCCATATGTACTCGCGATCGCCGTTTCGAATCCCAACATCGATCATACGAGCTAACAATGTGGGTAATCCTAGTTCAATCAAAATAAATCCAAACACACAAATGAAATTAAAAACCAACAGTTTTTTATTGCGCATTGTATAATGCCACATTAATTTCAAAAAAGTCCCTCCTTTTTTACACATTACTTTTACTATATCATAGTACGTTTTATCAAGTAACCCACTTTCCAAAGAAAAAAAGGGCTGTATTTTAAGCATTTTTTTAAGGATAAAACAGGGAAGCCCTTCCAAATCAACTAGTTTCTATACTTATTTTCTTTTCTATGATAAACTGATACTACTTGTAATGAAGCGATTTACAAAACCCGGTGAATTTTTTACGACAACATTTGGAAAGCAAAGACGAGGCTTTCTCTTTTTTCTCACAACGATTGTCTGGAAAAAGCATGCAGCGGTCACTATTGACCCCCACTTTTCAGGTCGCTTACCTTGGACCTTGATTTTGTGATGCACCGAATCGAACCACTATAAACTACTGCATTGGCAGATAAAGGAGAATTTGTATGATTTACAAAGTTTATTATCAAGAAACAAAAGACCGCAACCCAAAAAGAGAACAAACCCATTCCCTGTACATTGACGCAGAAAACGCGGTTGCTGCACGTCGTACAGTCGAACAAAACACCCCATATAACATCGAGTTTATCCAAGAACTTGACGAAAAACATCTTGCGTATGAAAAAGAGAACGCTGATTTCAAATTAGCGGAGTTTTAATAATGAAAGTCTCTCTAAAAAATAATGAAACCGGCGTATTTGGCGTCGGCGGACTGGGCGAGATTGGAAAAAACTGTTATGGGGTTCAATTTCAAGACGAAATCATCTTGATTGATGCCGGGATCAAATTCCCGGAAGATGAATTGCTTGGGATCGACTATGTGATTTCCGATTATAGCTACATTGTCCAAAATATAACAAAAGTTAAAGGATTGATCATCACCCATGGTCACGAAGATCATATCGGTGGTATTCCTTATCTTTTGCGAGAAGCAAATATTCCTATCTATGCCGGTCCACTCGCATTGGCATTGATCACCAATAAGTTGGATGAGCATGGATTATTGCGAGATGCTACATTAAACGAAATCAATGAAGATACTGTGATTCGTTTCCGTAAAACATCGGTCAGCTTTTTCCGTACGACCCACAGTATTCCAGATGCATTAGGCGTCGTTGTGAAAACACCTTCGGGAAATATCGTTGCCACTGGTGACTTTAAGTTTGATTTCACCCCTGTAGGTGAACCAGCCAACTTGCATAAAATGGCCAAAATCGGTGAAGAAGGCGTCCTTTGCTTACTTTCCGATAGTACCAACGCTGAGATCCCGACCTTTACGAAATCAGAAAAAACCATCGGTAGTTCGATTCGTAAGATTTTTGAAAAAATCGAAGGCCGGATCATCTTTGCCAGCTTCGCTTCCAATATCTTCCGTTTGCAACAAGCAGCAGATGCTGCGGTTGCCACAGGACGTAAGATTGCTGTCTTCGGTCGAAGTATGGAAAATGCGATCGTTAATGGCCAACGCTTAGGCTATATCAAAGTTCCAGACGGTACATTCGTCGAATCTCACGAGATCAATCGCTTACCAGCTAATGAAACCATGATCCTATGTACTGGTTCTCAAGGAGAACCAATGGCCGCCCTTAGCCGAATCGCTAACGGTACCCACCGACAAATTCAGATTCATCCAGATGATACGGTCATTTTCTCTAGTTCACCGATCCCTGGAAATACGACCAGTGTCAACCACTTGATCAACTTGCTATTAGAAGCAGGCGCACATGTGATCCATGGGAAATTGAATAATATTCATACCTCGGGACACGGTGGTCAAGAAGAACAAAAACTGATGCTTCGTTTGATGAAGCCTAAATTCTTTATGCCGGTCCATGGTGAATTCAGAATGTTGAACATCCATACCCAACTGGCACAAGACGTCGGAGTTCCAAAGGAAAATTGTTTCATTATGGAAAATGGCGACATGTTAGCATTGACCGCAGATTCTGCACGACGAGCAGGTCATTTCAATGCTGGTGATGTCTATGTTGATGGTAGTGGAATTGGCGACATCGGTAACGTTGTCTTGCGTGACCGTCGTATCTTATCAGAAGAAGGCTTAGTGCTAGCCGTAGCCACCGTCGACTTGACAAAAAAAGAAGTCTTGGCAGGACCAGACATTCTTTCCCGTGGTTTCGTCTATATGCGTGAATCCGGTGAGATGATCAATGAAGCGCAACAGATTCTTTTCCGCGCATTAAGAGAAGTCTTGAACCAGCCAGATCCAAGCGAACATAAAATGCGAGAAGCCATGTCCGCTGCTTTGCAACCCTTCTTATTTGAAAAAACAGAACGTCACCCAATGATCCTTTCAATGATCATGACACCTGACGACATCTAACAAAAAACTCGACCAAACCGCAGTGGGTTTGGCCGAGTTTTTTTGCTTTTCATCCTATTGACCTCAGGTTTGAGACTCTCTTCTTTCGCAAATGGATGTCAGGCAATCGGGATTGTCTCTTGCCACAGCTATTTAAAACTACTTTGGAAGCTTAGCTATATTGGAGGCTATATTAAAAACTGTCTTAAAAACGATCTAAGAAGTGTTCTCACCGATACATCTCTGGAGAACTATCTACTTTTCGCTAAGCACCAGTTTAATGGTTTTAACTTCATATGGATGCAATGAAAATGCGATTGGCTCCGCTTTTAACTCTTCGCTAGCTTCTTCCATCATGTTGGTCTCTTGCCAGTGAATTTTGCCAGCTCCATGATAGCGAATGGTAATGTCGCGATCGCTCCCTAAGTGGTCATAGCAACGGAAGATCCACCCGCTTTGATCTTCCGCTAACTTCAAAGCGTCGATTATCACACTTTCATCAGCCTCGATTTCAAGAGGAATACTTGCCATCTCTGTTTGAAGTTGACTCAATGGTGCATTGATCTCCCAAGCTTCTTCCATCACCTGACCGGTTGCAAAATCTCCTTGATGCGGAAATAGGCTGTAGGTAAACGTGTGGGAACCAAGATCTGCCTGAGGATCCGGGTAGATGGCTCCTTTTAATAAAGATAATCGCAGCTGATTGCCTTTGATATCGTAGCCGTATTTGCAATCATTCAAAAGAGCCACTCCATAATCCTGTTGTGCAATATCTGCCCACTGATGACCTACTGTCTCAAATTTGGCGATATCCCAGCTCGTATTCCAGTGAGTTGGACGCTTCACATTCCCATGCTGAATATCAAAAACAGCTTCCGTCGCACGAATATTGACATCAAATTTCACTTTCAACAATTGCTGGCGTTCTTGCCAATCCACCGTGGTAACAAAATCGATGCGTTTCGTATGAGCATAGAAATAGATTTTTTGTAAAATAGTTGACTGCCCAAAAGTGACTTGCTGTTCTAAGACAGTAAACAAAGGATTGTTCGCGATGACTTGAATGCCTGCACTGATCAGCTCCGTGCCTTTTTCTTGATAGAAAAGATCAATATCCCATGCATCAAAATTCAATGGTTTGTCTTCAAATAATTGAAAGACATTCCCTGTTCCAGCAAGAACTTCTCGTTGTGCAGATTTGTCATAGATTCGGGTCAAATGCCCCGCCTCATTCCATTGGACTTGATAAAACGGAGTCTCGAGTCGGTCTTTTTTGCTAACAGACACTGTTTCCAATGGCAACCCACAAATACAATCCGGCAAAAGACTTGCTTGGAATGCGGGCAAATGGACCAGAGCGTAATAAGAACCCTCGAAGAAAACTTGCTGCCCAGGTACCGTGCCCGGTGCTACTGCGATGATGCTTGTTCGTTGCCAAGCGGCTGTATTGATGATACGTAATTGTTGTTTTTCTGACTCAAGAGCAGTTGTCAGAGCATGAAGCTGCTTTTGACAAGCAAGTGCCTCGTTCCGATAATCTTGATAGACTTCTTTGATGGAAGAGCCCGGGATAATGTCATGAAATTGATTCTTCAAGACGTTTTTCCAAAACTTTTCGAATACTGCAGTTGGATAAGCCGTTCCTGCTGTCATAGACTGAAGACTGTACAAACATTCAAGCTCCCGCAAGCGCAATTCAAACCAGCGATTCATTTTCTTGATAAAGGCCTGCGAAGTATAGGTACCGCGATGGTACTCCAAATACAGTTCCCCATCCCAGATTGGCAGATCATTCGGATTTTGGTCGACAGTTTCATGCAACTCTTCAAAAAAGTCAGCAGCTCGACCAGTTTTAAGCATCGGTAATCCCGGGATTTCGGCCATCTTTCTGCGGTTTTCCAACATTTCTCGGGTGACACCTCCGCCGCCATCTCCATGTCCATAGGAAATCAATAGGTTTTGATTCAATGCTTTATTCTGATAGCTGCGATATACTCCTAGGACCGTCTCCGGGTTCAACAACCCATTACATGTGTAAAACCAATTGGATTTTTCCGTCCAGCTGCCACCACCGGGAACGGGCGTCGTGATGAAATGCGTCAAGATTTCAGAGCCATCGATCCCTTTCCAAAGAAAGGTATCATTTGGCATGCGATTGTATTGGTTCCAACTTATTTTTGTCGTCATAAAGGTATTGATTCCGCTTTTCTTCAAAATCTGCGGCAACGCCCATGAATACCCAAAAACATCCGGCAACCAAAGATAGGTGCTTTCTTGCCCAAATTCCTCGCGGATAAACTTCTTGCCGTAGAGAATCTGGCGGATAAGGGATTCGCCACTAGGCAAATTACAATCTGCTTCGACCCACATAGCGCCATCTACTTCCCAGCGGCCTTCTGCGATCCGTTGTTTGATTTGCGCATATAATTCAGGATAATCCTCTTTGATATATTGGTAAATTTGCGGCTGAGTCTGAAGGAACACATACTCCGGGTATTCCTTCATCAATTTCAAAACTGTAGAAAAGCTGCGGGCCGCCTTTTCCCGGGTGTGCTTCAACTGCCAGAGCCACGCAAGATCAATGTGGGTGTGTCCAATTGCCGTGACTTGAACCAAGTCACTTTTGGGAAGTGCTTGCAACGCTTCTTTTAGAAAAAGATGTGCTTCCCGCAAGCTATCATAAAACTGCGGTGATCCTTTTTCTCGCCAATCGATCCGTTGAAACGAACCATTCAACATCTTGAGTAACCGAAACTTTCGGTCATGGTCCTCTGCTAATTGTTGGATCGTTTCTGCTATCATTTTAGAAAGATAAAAATAATTGTTGGCATCTTCATCCAAATAGCCGACAAATGCATCTTTCAGTTCATGGGTCAGTTGCCGCTCTTCGCCACCGCCTTCAAGTCCAGACCATAACTTTAGCGCCACAGTTACTTCTTTTCCTAAATGTGCAGGTTCTAATAGAAATTCTTTGTGATTGGCATCGATTCCCTGAACAGGGACACTATCTATAAATAAAAGTGATTCAAAACCAGAGTTATTGCCGCCACCAGTTTTTCCAAAATCAAAATACAGTATATTCATCTCCGAGGGAATGGTGACTTTCGCTTGAAGCCATAAATAGCGATCCCTTCCTTGCCACATTTCCCCTATGTGCATGACTTGTTCAGTTGAAAAGAGTGGCGGATATTTTTCACCTTTGGTCTGGTCCTTGACAAACCATTGCTGGATCTGACGCTTGTTTCGATACCTAAATGGTTCGATCTCTTGAATGCGGCGTTTGATTTTTGCTTCTTGCATAAAATAATCCATTTTGTTCTGCTCCTTTGGCGTTCATTAGGTTCTCCTTCTGCTTATTCGCACCTAAGTTAGTCTTGATTAAAACGTTCAAATTGTTGCCGACGGATCTCTAACAATCGCTGAGCACCGATGCGATCCAATTGCTGGACATAGTTGTCCCAATCCTTTTCAAAGTTCCATTCACCTGTGACAAATTTCACCCGCGATTGTTCGACATGCGTGGAGATATCTGTAACGATCGTTGACAATTCTGCTGCTTCTGCTTCCGTTGCCATAAATGTCGGCAGCATATACTCCGGCATATATTCTTCTTTGGTATCATCATAGACAGCCGGTTCTTTACCAAATGCTCGATCTCTTGATCCAATTCCGCATAAGGGAAATACCCTCCATAGACATTGTCGACCCATTGGAAAGCCCCAAGTTGCGGACCATTTTGATAATTCAAGATTTCGTCGATATAGACCATGTGCCCATCTTCATCAACTTCATAGGTCACTCCTTCTTCACCTAAATAAGCAAAAATTTGCCCTTCCGGACTATAGAAGTAATCCACCCACTCAAGAAGCAATCCTGGATCCGCTGCATCCTTCGTAATAATAAATGCAGAAGTGCCAGAAACTGGCGGTTCCGTATAAAGTGTTTTGTCGCCATAAGGTCCTTCAATGACATTGATCGGTGTATAGGTCTCCGGTCCAAATGGGCCAATGAAATCAGGATCGACCCACTGGAAGAGCCCCACTTTGTCTTGGGCAGCATCCGCTCGCCATTTGTCATCATCCACTCCGGCAAAGGATTGTTTTGCAACTAATCCTTCTGCATACAACTCTCTTAGGTACATCCAGACTTCCCGCATCCGTTCATGGTTGATGGTCAACTGTAATTGCCCCGCTTCATCCACAAACAGCATATTCCCCATCGCCTGTCTGCCGCCTGTTCCCAATCCATAGGAAGCCATCAAGACCTTTTCCAGGCCGCCGGCTAACCAACCACTTGGCATATAATACCCTTCTCGCCCTTCCCCGCTCGCTACAAAAGCAGCTAGAACCTCTTTCAGTTCCTCTGTTGTACGAGGCACATCCAAGGACAATTCATCCAGCCAATTTTGATTGATATACAGTCGAACCGTTCGCCCGCCGCTCATTGGATCCAAAGACATATACGGCAGCGAGTACATATGACCATCCGGTGCTGTTAACGTCTTTTTGACAATTGGATTTTCATCTAAGATTTTTTGCAGATTCGGTGCATGTTCGGCAATCAGATCTTCTAATGGAATGAACAATCCCTGCTGTCCGTATTTCACGATTTCATCATTGCTCCAGCCAGTCTGATAAAAAGCATCAGGCAGCTTTCCTGATAGAATCAAATTCTTCTTTTCCCCAAATTCTTTTACTTCTTCCCACTGTACCTTGATTCCTGACTTCTTCTCGTATTCTTGCCACATCCAAAGATCTTCACTTTTCGGTCGCACATCGGTAAAATCATTCCTCATCAAATGGATCGATTTTACATCCTCCGCTACTTTCTCATTAGGACTCGATTGACAAGCAGCCAACAGCCAGACGAAAGGCAACAAAAACAGCAGTACTCCTTTTTTCATACAGTTCTCTCCTTTTTATACAGTTGGATAATGAGCAACATCAAAAATAGATCCCTTTCATTTTGTTGAATTTATTGAAATACAAATAACCAATCCCATAAGCAGGCAATCCGATCCCTAAACAGATCCCTAAAAATGGATAGTAACGATAAAGAAAACTAACCAATCCAAGAAGCCCCATACTTATTAACAGCTGAAGGGGACAAATGAACACAAACAGTAACGGCTGTAACCAACGGTGGACTTTATCTAAAGAAAAATAAGCATGCACAGGAAAAAATGTGATCGCCAGCAATAAAATAAGCAGGAGATTCGTCCGCATCGTAAACTCAAACAGGAAATTGGCGGGATAATCACTCGCTAGTGTGTGATGAACCCCAATAACGAAACCAGTCAGAACAATAGTCAAAACGTGAAACCAGCGATTGTTTTGTTTGTTGTGCCGATAGTGAATCCTAAATAGTTCTTTGAGGGGTGCTTCATTTTTCTGCAGAATCCTTTTTCGAATGCAATCGTAGACAGTGATCGTTGCAGGTATCAGACTAAACAACACACCGCCCAGAAGTGTATAGCGCCACCAGTACACATTCAAAAGCATCATATCGTACACTAATTCACAAAATGTAACGATCGCTTTTAGCATCGAAACACCTCCTCATCCCTTGATGGATCCCACAAGGATGCCCTTTTCAAAGTATTTGGCTACCACAGGATAAAATAGGAGCACAGGCAGACTTGAAACGATCACTACGCTATATTTGAGGGTCATTTTCAGCATAAGTAATTCAGATTCCGCACTGCCGGCAATGATTTGGTTCATATCTTGACCAAACTGTCCTTGAACCAATATTTCTCGTAGAATAATCTGCAAGGGATACTTGGCACGATCCTGTAAATAAATCAACGCATCAAAGTAGGAGTTCCAGCGTCCGACACCATAGAACATCGCCATCACTGCGATGATCGGCGTAGCCAAAGGCAAGACGACTTTCCACAAAAGCCATAAGTCATTGGCGCCATCAATATAAGCGCTTTCAATCAAATCATTAGGAATATTTTGACTAAAATACGTACGCATCAAAATCATATTATAAACACCCAACGCCCCCGGCAAGATCATGACCCAAAGTGTGTTAACGATCCCTAACTGCTGATTGACTAAATAAGTGGGAATCAATCCTCCGCTAAAAAACATCGTAATCGTAAAAAATAAAGTAAAGAAACGCTTGCCTCGTAAGCCGGAACGAGACAATGGGTAGGCAGCAATCGTTGTGACGATCAAGTTGATCACCGTCCCTAATCCTGTATAGATCACCGCGTTCCGAAAACCCGTCCAGATATCGCTGCTCTTAAGCACTTCCTTGTACCCTTCAATATTGAAACCTCGTGGGTAAAGAAGCAGCGGCACCTCATAGATCCTAGTGGGGTCACTGAAGGAAGCATTGACCACAAAGATAAGCGGATATAAGATAATCAGGGCAATCAGACTGACCAGTAAGATATTGATACTATTAAACAGTTTATCCCCTTTCGTTGCTGATACTTTCATTCGTTTCCCTCCTACCAAAGACTCGATTCATTTGTCTTTTGTGCTAGTTTGTTAACAATAAATAAAACAATAAAATTGATCACATTATTAAAAAGTCCAACAGCTGCAGAAAAACTATATTCCCCATTAATGATCCCCATCTTGTAGGTATAGGTCGAAAGCACCTCAGAGGAAGCGAGATTCGCAGCGTTCTGTAATAGAAAAGTCTTCTCAAAGCCCACGGATAAAATGCTTCCTGTCGCCAATATCGTGGAGATCACGATGGTCGGCATGATGGAAGGAATCGTGATATGACGAATACATTGCAAGCGAGAGGCACCATCCAAGTAAGCGGCTTCATATTGATTGGGAGAGATTCCGGACATCGCTGCCGTATAAATCAACGTTCCCCACCCCACGCCTTGCCAGACACCTGACCACACATAGATATGTGGAAACCATTTAGGACTTCCGAGAAAATCGATCGATGGAAAACCAAATGTATTCAGCAACATATTAATCATGCCATCTTGACTTGAAAAAAAGAATTGAACCATTCCGATCACGACAACCACCGAAATAAAATTTGGGATGTATGAAATCGTCTGAACGGTTGATTTGAACCATTTTCGATTCAATTCATTGAATAATAACGCCAAAATGATCGGTAATGGTACACTGACCAACAAACTGTAAAGACTCAAGCGCAAGGTATTAACAATGATCTCGAGAAAAAAATAGGAAGCAAAAAACCGCTCAAAGTGCTTCAATCCCACCCAAGGGCTACCTAAGATCCCAAATGCGGGAGAATAATCTTTGAATGCGATAATCACGCCATACATTGGCCAATAATTCCAGATCACGACAAAAATAACTGGAATGATCAGCATGACGTAGAGCCACTTGTGTTTTTTTATATCTCTTTTCAGTTGCTGGAAACTTCTTTTGTTTTTCCCCGGATAAATGTTCTTCACCGCCGGGCTTTTTACTGCCATCTTCATTTCCCTCCTTCGCTTAATAAGACGCATCCTCACGAATCTTTTTGTGTCGTTTTGTTACATTCCGTGCTAAAAAAAACCGTCCAATCAAATTGGAGTACGTTGCCGATCCGCTTCGCTACTTCTACACTTGGTCGTCGTTTCCCTCGTTCAATCATATTGTAATATGTTCGCTCAATTTCGGATTCCTTAGCTACTTGCTCTTGAGTGAGTCCATTTTTTTCACGTTGCCGAATGAGCCACTCTCGCATATTGTTCCCTCCTTTTTCAGAACGTAACGTTCCGACACATTCCCATTATATGTTTCCTTTTGACACTTGTCAACGACATTTAGTAACAAATAGACACCAAGCGACTCTTTTTTTCCAAGTAACGGTATGTTACTATCACGAGAGAGGCAGGTGTCATTATGTTTCCGCAAATCATAAAAAAATTACGTCTGGAAAAAAAATTAACTCAGCAAGAAGTGGCAGATAAAATCGGGATCACACGACCAGCTTATACCGCCTATGAAGCAGGAAAAAGAGAGCCAGACTTTAGCATGTTGCAAGTATTAGCCGATCTGTTTGAAGTATCGACTGACTATCTTTTAGGCCGTTCTGATCAAAGACACCTCTATCCTAAAGTAAAAAGTGACTTGATCAGTTCCCATGTCGATGAAACCATTTCAGAAGAGGGCATCAAAGAAATCCTCACCTTCATTGATTTTGTCAAAGAGCGTGAGCAAAAAAAAAGACCATCGCAATGATGGTCTTTTGGGACTTTGCCTTCACAAATTCAATGAATGCAGTCATGCAACGAAGCTTACGCTTTGTTTACGTTTACTGCTTGAGGTCCACGATCTGATTCTTCAACATCAAAAGTCACTGCTTGGCCTTCTTCTAAAGTTTTGAAGCCTTCACCTTGGATTGCTGAGAAATGTACAAATACGTCTGTACCGTCTTCACGTGAAATGAAGCCAAATCCTTTTTCAGCATTGAACCATTTAACTGTACCTTGTTCCATTATAAAAAACCTCCTCGTGCATAAGCACTTAATTATGTGTAACATTGCTCGTGTCCGATAGAGGTGTAACAAGCGTTTCAACATCTATTCAGCAAACAAAATTACACTAATATTTTACACTTGCTCCTATTTTTTTGCAAGGTAGACGATCACCCTTCCCAAAGACCTTCTTCTCTTAGGCTGACATAAGAGTTATTGCCAATGATCAAATGATCCAGCAAATCGATGCCCATCAATTCTCCGCACTTCATCAAGCGCTTGGTAAAGGTGATATCCGCCTGTGAAGGTTGTGGGCTGCCGCTGGGATGGTTATGAATGCAGATCACTCGAGCGGCACAACAACGCACTGCACCATGATAAATTTCTCTGGGATGAGCGATGGACTGATTGAGACTGCCGATAAATAATGTCTTTTTTTGGATGATTTCATTTTTGGTATTTAGATACAGACAAAGCAGATGTTCTTGCTGGTAATCTTTTAATTCCTCCATCATCTGATTCGCAATGTCTACACTGGAGTGGATTCTGCCATACTTCGGTTGTGCAGCTCGTTGGATCCGGGCACCGAGTTCGATGGTGGCTTTAAGTTCGATGGCTTTGATCTGTCCGACTCCGCGAATAGCTTGCAGCTCATCCAATGTCACGTGCTTTAGTTCATACAAATCCTTGAACTGATTGAGTAGTTGGCCAGCTAATTCGATGACATTGAAAGGATGCGAACCTGTCCGCAAAAGAATTGCCAATAATTCTTGATTGGACAAGGCTTCAGCACCATATTGCAGCAAGCGTTCCCGAGGATAGGAACTTTGAGGGATTCCATTATCTTTCATCAAAAAAACTCCTTTGCGTTAGTCTAAAATAAAACTACGCAAAAAAGTTCTTGTTTGGTGCAAAATCACCAAGTATAGACTTGTTCAAAGTATTGAGGCACTTCTGTCAAGGAAGGCAAAATGTGCAGCACTTTTTCTTCGATCACTGTCGTCGGAGCAACCAGATCAGGTACCATGATCACCGGAATGCCGGCTGCATGCGCAGCATGGATGCCGTTGGCGGAATCTTCAAGAATCACTAACTGATCTTTGGGAACACCTAAGCGACTATGGGCCTTTTCAAAAATTTCAGGATCCGGTTTTGCTCGCACCACATCATCAAAACAAACGATTTCTGGAAACTCTTGGGTCAGACCTGCGGAATCCAGCAACGTATCGATGACTTTACGCTGGTTGCTAGACGCTAGAATCCGTGGGATCTCTTTTTCATCCAAATAGCGCAGTAAATCATGGACCCCTGGTTTTAGTGCTGCTTGCCCTTGCTCAAAAAGCTGTAACGTCTGATCAAAAGCGGCCTGAATAAAGCGATCCACCGTTTCTGAACCAAAATCAGCATCGTATCGCTCGTGGTAAGCGGCCCAGACTTCTTCATCCGAGATACCCACATAGGCTAGATAGATATCTTTTGTATAAGGAATCCCCATCTGATCAGCCACGATCTGTGTTGCCTGATAATAAAGAAGCTCCGTATCAAAAATCAGTCCATCCATATCAAAAATCACGCCATTTAATTCAGCCATTTCTTCCTCCCATTTCTAATAAAAGTTCGCGAACTTCTGACACAAAGTACAGTGAGCCTGTGATCAGAAGTAAGTCTTCACTGGTCATTTTTTCTAATAATTCAGCTAAACCAAACTGCCATAACGAAACGATCGAGATTCGTTCTTCGTTTAGCTGTTGGTACTCATCGCTCAATTGGAGCGCTTTTGGAAAATCAAAAGTGGTCAAATAAATTTCAGCCTTTGGAATCGTCAACAGTTGTTGCAACATCTCATCAATTTTCTTCGTTTCCAATGCAGAAAACAAGACGTGAATGCGATAGCTGCTAAATTCCTCGCGGACAGTTTCAACCAAACGGTCCATTGCATGGGTATTATGTGCACCATCAATGATGATCAACGGTTCATTGCTGATTCTTTCCATTCGCGCAGGCCAATAAGCTTTCTTCAATCCGTTGCGGACTACTTTTTCCGAAAAAGGCAGATGTTTTGCCTCACAGAACAAATGATATAGTTGAATCGCCACACACGCGTTTTCTGGTTGATGGTGGCCGATCATAGAGGTTTTCAGACCTTTGATCTTTCCCCGTTCATTTTCAAAATCAAACCATTCTCCCCATTCTTCATCTGGATGATGGTAGGTCACTTGATAGTCGGTTCCTAAATGGGAAACAGCAGCTTCGGCTTTTGCAGCTTCAAGATCGATCACAGACAATGCACTTTCAGGGATCTTTCCCGTCACTAATGGCACATGAGGTTTGATGATCCCAGCTTTATGGGCAGCGATAGCCTCGATCGTGTCTCCAAGCATATCCATGTGATCCATGCCAATCGTTGTGATAGCCGTCAGCACTGGGGTAATGACATTTGTACTATCCAAGCGACCACCTAAGCCAACTTCTATGATGGCCACATCGACTTGCTGTTGGGCAAAGTAGCCGAATGCTAATGCTGTCAAAATCTCAAATTGGGTGATGCCGGTCAATTCTTCTTCTTGATCCAGTGCCATGACGAGTGGTTGAAGCGTCTCTACCCATTCAATCAGTGCGTCATCTGGAATAAATTGGCCATCGATCTCGATCCGCTCATTGAAAGATTCGATATGCGGCGATGTGAACGTTCCTACTTGCAGACCACTTTCTTCTAGAAGACTGCGTAAATAACTGACAGTCGAACCCTTGCCGTTCGTGCCAGCCACATGGATCAATGTCAGATTTTTTTCTGGATTGCCTAATCGTTGTAGTAATGCTTCTACTCGCATTAATCCTGGACGCATCCCGAAGGTCTTTCTTCCGTGGATCCATGCGATTGCTTCTTCACTTGTCATGTTCTTCACCTCAAGTTCATTTTAGCAAATCTTTTCTTTTTTTCCTAATGCTACTCTTTGTTACTTAGGCACTACGCGTGTAAACGGCGGGAGCAGAAGCAACTCCTTCGTAAATAAGTCGAATACCCCAAAATTTGAACATCAAATTCCGTATATTCCTCCTTATTTCTCGGAGTTTAACACCTCTGTCCCAGCCTCGCCATATGAAAACTACCCGATCTACAGCGGGAAGTTCCTCCTCTATAGATCGGGTAGTTGTTAGCTGAGGGTGCGTTGGGCAATCCCTTTGGTCAGCGGCCTTTAGTTACAGGATTATTGAATCGTACGCAATTGCTCGATTCGTTCTTGAACTGCTTTTTGTTTATCCAAATAATCGGCTTCTTTTTCTCGCTCTTGCGCCACAACTTCTTCAGGAGCATTGGCAACGAAACGTTCGTTGGCTAATTTCCCTTGTACCCGTTTGACTTCTTGAGTGAATTTCGCCAATTCTTTTTCTAAACGGCTGATTTCTTCTTCAATATTGATCAAACCGGCTAACGGCAAGTAGATGGTTGCTCCGGATAAGATGGCTGACATCGCCAGTTCCGGTGCTTCCAGCTTATTGGAGATCACTAGCTCTTCTGGATTGCAGAAGCGTTCGATATAGTTTTTGTTGGTGATCAAGAAGGTTTCGATCGCAACATCGTTGGTTTGGATCAGCAATGTGATTGGCTTAGAAAGCGGTGTGTTGACTTCCGCCCGAATATTGCGGACGGAACGAATCAATTCTTTCAACACTTCCATCCCTTGGGCAGCTTTCTCATCGGTCCATTCTGGCTGAACTTCTGGATAAGCAGCTACAACAAGTGAATCCCCTGTATGAGGCAGTTTGCTCCAAATTTCTTCTGTGACAAATGGCATGATTGGGTGCAGTAAACGCAGGATTTGATCCAATACATGAACCAAAATACTCTTATTGACTTGTTTAGCTGCTTCATTTTCGCCATACAAGGTTTCTTTACTCATTTCGATATACCAGTCACAAAAGTCGTCCCAAATGAAGTTGTATAATTGACGACCTGCTTCACCGAACTCAAAGCGATCAAACAATTCCGTGACTTTCTCGATCGTTTCATTTAACCGGGTTAAGATCCAACGGTCCGCTACGGATTTTTCGCCAGAGAAATCGATATCTGCTACCGTCATGCCTTCAACATTCATCAAAACAAAACGAGACGCATTCCAAATTTTGTTGATGAAGTTCCAAGCAGCATCCATTTTTTCATAGCTGAAGCGAACATCTTGTCCTGGTGCAGAGCCATTTGATAAGAACCAGCGCAATGCATCGGCGCCATATTTTTCGATGACTTCCATCGGATCGATCCCGTTCCCTAATGACTTACTCATTTTACGGCCTTGTTCATCACGAATCAGACCATGGATCAGCACATTTTCAAATGGTCGCTTGCCTGTGAATTCCAAGCTTTGGAAAATCATGCGGCTTACCCAGAAAGCAATGATGTCGTAGCCTGTAACTAGCGTATTGGTTGGGAAATAACGCTGATAATCAGCACTATTTTCATCTGGCCAGCCCATGGTAGAAAATGGCCATAATGCGGAGCTAAACCAAGTATCCAGTACGTCAGGATCCTGTGTCCAGTTTTCGGCATCTGCCGGTGCTTCTAAGCCCACATACATTTCACCAGTTTCATTGTGGTACCAAGCAGGAATTTGATGTCCCCACCACAATTGTCGGGAAATAACCCAGTCATGAATATTTTCCATCCAGCGCAAGAAGGTTTGATTGAAGCGCGGTGGGAAGAACTCGACTGCTTGATCCGTAGATTGGTTATCGATCGCTTCTTTAGCCAACGTTCCCATTTTGACAAACCATTGCGTAGACAAACGAGGTTCAACAACGACACCGGTTCTTTCTGAATGGCCGACACTATGGATCATTTTTTCAATCTTTAATAAACGTCCGATGGCTTCCAAATCTTTGACGATCGCTTTACGCGCTGCAAAACGATCCATGCCAGCATATTTTCCGGCTAAGTCATTCATGGTTCCATCATCATTCATGACATTGACCCGAGGCAAGTCATGGCGGTTACCGACTTCAAAGTCGTTAGGATCATGGGCAGGGGTGATTTTTACCACACCTGTTCCAAATTCTTGATCCACGTAGGTATCTGCAATGATTGGGATTTCTTTATTGACTAATGGTAAAATAACCTTTTTGCCGATCAGTTCTTGGTAGCGTTCATCTTCTGGATGGACAGCGATCGCTGTATCTCCTAGCATTGTTTCTGGACGAGTGGTGGCAATCTCCACGGTGCCGGAACCGTCAGCTAGTTCATAGGTCATGTGGTAAAAAGCCCCTTCGATATCTTTGTGAATTACTTCGATATCCGACAATGCCGTGCGTGCTTGGGGATCCCAGTTGATGATATATTCGCCGCGATAGATCAAGTCTTTTTCATAAAGAGTTACGAAGACTTTACGGACAGCATCTGACAATCCATCGTCTAATGTGAATCGTTCTCGACTATAGTCAAGAGACAATCCTAGTTTTGCCCATTGCTCGCGAATATGTCCTGCATATTCTTCTTTCCATTCCCACACTTGGTCAACAAATTTTTCACGACCAAGGTCATAACGGGAAATTCCTTGTTCTCTTAGCTTTTCCTCAACTTTTGCTTGGGTTGCGATTCCGGCATGGTCCATCCCTGGCATCCACAATGTATCAAACCCTTGCATCCGTTTTTGGCGAATGATGATGTCTTGAAGGGTGGTATCCCAGGCATGGCCTAAGTGCAGTTTCCCCGTAACATTTGGTGGGGGAATAACGATTGAATAAGGTTCTGCCTTTTGATCACCACTTGGTTTGAATAAATCTTTGTCTAACCATTCTTGATAGCGCCCCGCTTCGACTTCTTGCGGGTTGTACTTTGTTGATAAGTTATCAGACATTTTATTACCTCCTACTTTTTTTGATCCGTTCATGAAAGACCGTTGGACAGTTGAAATAAAAAAAAGTCCTAAAATGCCGAAGCATTTTAGGACGCAAATACGCGGTACCACCTAAATTGTAGATTTCTCTACCTCTTGGCGTGAGTTAACGGTCACGAAGCGTTTGATTCTACTGAACAAGTTATCACCTGTCGTTCCAATCAAAGACTCTCAAGCTACCTTCTCAGATTCCTGCTGAAGACCTTACACCTCTTGGTCTTCTCTCTGCAAAGCAGTACAGCTGATACTCCTCTTGATCCTTGTCTTCTTTCAATTGATCTTTTTCATTCTACAATGAACCTTTTTGAAAGTCAAACAGCGATTGAGCGGGCAGCGGATAAAGCGGCTTGGTAATCCGGTTCATGAGAGATTTCAGGAACGATCTCTTCATAGCGAATCACCCCGTTTTCATCTAAGACAAAAATCGCGCGGGCGAAATGACCCAATTCTGGAATCATGATTTGATAGGTTTCTCCAAACGTATTTTCTGGATCATGCAGCATCAGCATGTCGATGCCTTCTTTTCCACACCAGTTCGCCTGTTCTTCTTTCGTATTGTTCGATATTGTCACAAAATTGACCTCAGCGATTTTGCTTGCTTCTTCATTGAATCGCTTTGTCTGCAATGCACAGACTCGGGTATCAATGTCGGGAACGATACTTAAAATCGTTGGCTTCCCTAAAAAATCAGCCAAGCGATAATCTTTGTCCTCTAAGCTTTTCAGCTGAAATTCTTTGGCTTGATCGCCAACTTTTGGCTGCGTGCCAGGTACATCATAAATGGTTCCTTTACGTGTTACTTGCATATTCTCACTCCTCTAACCTTTTCTTAAAGTATAGGAAAGATACAGCAAAAGCCAAAAGATTTTGCTCAAAACCTACGATTTTTGCGAATAAGTATTGTCAAAGAAAATCAATGTCTGTAATTCCGTGGTCAAATCGATGTACTGGATATTCACATTTTTAGGAACATTGACCCGATCTGGAGCAAAATTTAAAATCGCCGTGATGCCGCTCTCTACGATCGTATCGATTGCTGCTTGCGAATATTGACTAGGTACGGTGGAAATAGCTACAGTGATTTCTTTTTCCTGAATGACCTCAGCTAATTCTTCCATTCCATAAACATAATGACCGTCAATGGTCTTACCGATCAATTGGGGATCATTATCAAACACAGCAACGATGGAAAGATTTTCATTGCGTCGAAAATTATTGTTTGCCAAAGCCTTTCCTAAATTACCAAACCCTACTAAAGCAATGTTTTTTGCTTCATTCGTTTCTAAAATATGGCTAAAAACTTCAATCAAGTAAGGAACTTCATACCCATAACCGCTTCGCCCCAATTCTCCTAGATGGGAAAAGTCACGGCGAATCGTTGCGGAAGGAACTTGCGTGATTTCAGCAAATTCTTTTGATTTGATTCGATGGACGCCTGATGCATCCAAAAATTTTAAATGCCTTAAATAAGCAGGCAGACGTTTCGCTGTTGCTTTCGGAAGTTTTTTTTCTCTTAATGCTTCCATGGTTTCCGTCCTCCTTGTTAAAATGTTCACATATCGAGTTTAGCATGCCCTCCAGCGAATAGCAAGTAATTTTCACAAACTTCACCTCCACCGGCTAGTCAAAAAATCGCCTGTGTTGCAGCTTTCACAACCTGCTCTATTCGCAAAAAAAAGATGGCTAGTTAGGCATTGCCCTCCTAGCCATCTTGGCATTATCTGTCTTATCGATCTGCACCTTTGGGTTTTACAGGCTGACAGCAAACCGTGCAATTTTGCTAAAAAATCAAAGAAAATCAGCGAATTCTGCTTGTTCAGCTGCTTGGATCTCTTCGATCTTCAAACCAGCTAACGCCCGTTCCATCATGCCTGCTATATCTAGGCGTTCTTCATACAAGTGGACTTTCTCCAGCTTAGGTCTTGTCTTAGGCTGTGGCGGTGCGAAAATCGTGCAGCAGTCTTCAAATGGTTGGATTGCCAATTCAAAGGTATCGATTTCCTGAGCGACATCAATGATTTCCAATTTATCCATCGTTGCCACCGGACGAATGATCGGTGTATTGGTGACTTCATTGATGGCCACCATACTTTGTAATGTTTGTGAAGCGACTTGTCCGAGGGATTCCCCATTCAAAATGATCAATCCATGGCGTGCTTCCCGAATTGCATCTGTAAGTCGCAGCATCATCCGACGAGTGATCGTCATCCAATAACCTTGGGGCACATGCTTCTTGATTTCTTCTTGAACCTCAGTGAAGGGCACTTCAATAAACTGAATGCCACCAACATAAGGGGTTAGCTTCTTGGTCAGATCTTTTGCCTTTTGCAATGCTTGTTCACTGGTGTAAGGAGGACTTGCAAAATGGACCGCTTCGATCTCTACCCCGCGTTTCATCGCAAAATAGCCGGCTACAGGGGAATCGATCCCGCCTGACAGCATCAGCATTCCTTTCCCGCTCGTCCCTACTGGCAAGCCACCTGCCCCTTGGATGGTTTCATAAGAAAGGTAGGCACCATCCATGCGGATCTCTACCCGCAGATTGATATCTGGCTTTTTCATTTGGACTTTGATTTCTGGGAAACGATCGAATACCGCATTTCCTAGTGTCAAATTCAATTGATTGCTGTCTTGGACAAATTGATGGTCACTGCGCTTAGCCGTGATTTTGAAAGTTTCCGTTCCAGTATAAATTTCGCTCATCACGTCTTGAACGGCTGCTTTTAGCACGTCAATATCTTTTTCGACCCGAATACTAGGTGAAAAGTTTTGGATCCCGAAGACTTTCTGTAACTTCAAAATGATCGCCTGACTGTCTTCGCCATTCAGCAATAAATGCATCCGATCGCGTTCCGCATGAATTTTGACTTTGGGGAAATCCGCTAGTGTTCGCTTCACATTTTCCGCCAGCTGCATAATAAAACTGCGGCGGTTTTTTCCTTTGGTGGATAATTCGCCGTAGCGAACCATGATTTCTGTATAATTCACGAGTAAAACTCCTTTGTCTGTCGTTAAGTGGTTAACTTGACTCTTAGTGACTTAATTTTGAGAACTTTTGATACAGCTGATTGAACACGATTAGAAATTGTTCGACTTCAGCCATTGTGTTGCTTTCATCCAAGCTGACCCGAACAGCAGAAGTAGCTAAGCGACTAGGCACATGCATGGCGTGTAATGTGCTGCTGGCCATCTTCTTACGGGAAGAGCAGGCACTAGTCGTTGAAAGATAAATCTGCTTTTCTTCAAAGGCATGGACCAACACTTCTCCTCTGATTCCTTCTAATGAGAAACAAAGAATATGGGGCGCAAAATCTTCCCTTCCAGAAAACACCGTCACTTTCTCATAGGCAGATAATGCATCTAAAAGATAGCCTTTCAGCAAACCTACGTGATTAGGGCGGGCAGCTTTTTGTTCCATTGCCAGTCGTAATGCTTTAGACATCGCGACGATCGCTGGTAAGTTCTCGGTGCCACTGCGCTGATTTTGTTCTTGTCCGCCACCGGTCATCAAAGGTGCCAGCTTACGGCCTTTTTTCCAATAAATAAAGCCAACGCCCCGAGGACCATGAAACTTATGGGCAGAAAACGTGGCAAAATCCACTCGTTGGGGCAGCCATTGCTCCTGATCGACTTTTGCGATGGCTTGGACCGCATCCACATGGAAGTGAATGCGAGGGTGTTCAGCTAAGATTTCAGCAATTTGATTGATTGGCTGGATCGAACCAATTTCGTTGTTGACTGCCATCACAGAAACAAGAATCGTTTCCTTTCGAATCAGTTGCTGCAAAGCAGCGACATCGACAAATCCAGCGGAAGTAACAGGTGCGATACTCACATCAAACCCAAGTTCCTTCAACTGTTCCGCGGTCTCGCTGACTGCCGGATGTTCGATACCGGAGATGATCAAGTGATTGCCATAGGCTTTTTTAGCGATTGCGGTGCCTTTTAAGACCCAATTGTCTCCTTCCGTCCCCCCACTGGTAAACCAAATCTCTGAAGCAGAAACTTGCAGCAACTCAGCAATTTGTGCCCGAGATTGCTCCAAAAGACGGCTGGCTTGGCTGCCAAGATCGTGAAGACTTGAAGGGTTGCCGATAATACGCTGACTAACTTTTACATATGTATCTAATGCTTGCGGATAAATTGCAGTTGTGGCGCTATTGTCAAAATAAATCAATGCTAGGACCCTTTCTTTGAAAAATTCTTTCCCATTATAACTGCTCTTTCCTGCTCTTTCAAGGAGTTCCTCTTCTTTAGCCAAATTGCTAGCAGAAAATCCATCAATTCAATCAAGTCGAGATGTGAACGCTTAGGTTTGCAATCCCTCTCACATCACCGTACAAATTTATACTACAGTATGCTCCTCTAGAGATAATAATCTAAGGAAAAAGGCATGCCGCTTTGCTTTAGTCGCTTACTTGATAGAGCTCTTTGAACTAAGTGTGCTGAGTTGGAACGTATCCTATCAGTTAATCGATTTCGCGAAAGAATAGAAGCCAGAAAATCATTACAGTATATTCTTTTTAGCGCAGAAAAAGCAAGGTCTCAAAGTATTTTCATTAGAAGATCTAACTGAGGTTCCTATTCATTATGAATTAAACGGTTCCGACTGTGTGTGAAGACTATGATCCTATGTTACATGATATCGGTGCGACAAAATTTAGATAGGGCCTATCTAAGTTTTGTCGGATAACCCTTCAACAGAATAGTAATCAACTATTTTCTACTCTAGGCATTCAGCATATTTAGTTAACGCTTCTTTTTGGGAAGGGAGAGAGTTTCTTCGCATTAACTTGCATCTGCGAAGAAACTCTCGTATCGCGACTCTTTTCATCCCCTCCCAATCAAAGCTAGTCTTCAGTTTCGTCAAAGGACGTTGGTTTCCCATTGAGTTGTCTTATTATCTAGAACTTTATAGTTGCTTAAATAATCCAATAATGGAGCTAATCCAGAAGAAAAATTAACCGTGCTCAAATCATCGATAAATTGAATTCCTTTAATTTTATTGGGCTCATTTAGCGTCGGTTTACCCTTAGCATAATTTGCAAAATAAAAGTGTGCTTCCCACTCAACACCATCAAAAGTTAAATTACTTTCATAAATTATGGATAAATTAGAAACTTCAATATTTGTCTCTTCCTTTACTTCACGAATAGCGCAATCAATTGATCTCTCACCCAGTTCTTGTTTTCCTCCAGGAATATTCCACATTCCTTTCCTATCTCTTAGCACAAGAATATCTCCTGACATATCTTTGATAAAAACTCTAGAAAAACTTAGTTTCAAGAAACCACATCCTTTTATCCCTCATTAGTCATTGGCTAAATAAAAAACTCTTCTTAGCAAACGATTTGCAAAAAAATTAACCTCAGTATATCTACCAATAAATACATTACTCTCCCAAGAAAAAAATAAACATTTATGAGTCTATTTAACTTCACTATATTTATGATATTCCGGTTTAAACCACTATTTGGAAGTGATTTTCCAATTGGGGGGAAATCACTTCCTTTATATTTCTTCTATTCTTATATTCTCTTTTCCATCCATACTATCCCAAAGGTTCTTCCAAATTTTTCTCCAATATGCTCTAGTTTTCCGAACTCAGTAAATCCATTTGTTTTATGAAATTTAATACTTTTTATATTTTACAAAGATATAT
>NZ_JALAHI010000064.1 GCF_022711995.1 Enterococcus sp. | reverse complement strand
GATCATTTTGACTTGGACCCCCGCCTGATTCATTTCCTGCAAAGAAGCAATCACTTCTGCTCATGGGGGATCAATGATTCCGGCAATTCCCAAAAGCTGCACCCCTTCGTCGAAGACCCATTCCGCAATCGAATCGATAACTTGATTGTCTGCCAAAACACGATAGCCTACCGCAACGACCCGCTTTCCTTCAGTGGATAGTCTTTCAACCTTAGCGGCCCAGCTTTCTTCATCAAAGTTTCGATCATGCGCTTTTGCCATGACAAACAGCTTATCTGGTGAACCTTTGACAAACACGATTCGCTTGCCTGCCTGATTTTGCACCAATTTCGCCATGTAGCGATAATCGGAATCAAAGGGCAGCATATCGATTTCCTGATAGTCAGGGGTGTTCGGGTACGCAAATTTTTTATAGTAAAGGGTCAAGAAAGAGCCATCCGTTGGTTCGCCGTTGATTCGCCAATGGTTCTCTTCTTCCACTAGCACAGTGTCATTGGCTTCAAATCCCGCTTCTAAGAATAAAGTGAGTTCTCGCTCATCCGTTTCGGAAACTGGAGAAACAGGAAAAATCGCGCCATTTGGCTGATAGCCGTCACCAGTGACTTGGTATTGCTGGTTTGCTAAAACAATGTCCTTAATGGTCATCTCGTTTTTCGTCAACGTTCCTGTCTTATCCGTTGCGATCACATCGACCGACCCCAATGTTTCGACAGCTGGCAGTGTTTTGATAATGGTCTGTTTATTTTTTGCCATCTCGCTGACACCCATTGCTAGAACAACGGAAGTCGTTGCCGGTAAGCCTTCGGGAATCGAACCTACGATCATCGTCACGACAGCTAAAGACAGCACAGATAAAGCATAGGTTTCTAGAAATAAACTGATCACAAACAAAGCAATAGCGACACCCATGATCACATAGGTAATGCCTTTTCCTAGTCCGTCTATTTCTTTCATCAAAGGTGTTTTACGTTCTTCTGTACTATTTACTTCAAAAGAGATTTTCCCAATCTCCGTTGCTTCCCCGGTGGCAATTACAATCCCTTTCCCACTACCAGAGGTGACCGATGTCGAGGCAAAGGCAATGTTGCGCTGCTCTGCTAACGCAATGGTATCTTCCAGCAATGGCGCATTGGTCTTCTCAACTGAATCAGGTTCTCCTGTTAAAGGTGACTCTTGGATACGTAAATTATCGGCTTCGATGATCCGTAAATCTGCTGGAACATTGTCGCCAGCTTCCAAAAAGACCACATCTCCGGGAACCACTTCTGCTGCCGGAATATCCTGCCGCGTTCCTTCCCGATAGACAGTTGCCTGCGTAGTCAGCATTTCCTTAATGTGTTCCAATGCATCTGAGGCATTGGCTTCTTGATAATAGCCAATCAATGCATTGACGAGGATAACGGTTCCGATAATGAGTGCATCTGAAAGATGCCCCATGAATAGCGTCAATAGCGCGGAAAAGATCAAAATATAAATGATCAGATTATTGAACTGACGCAACAACAACCGCCATTTAGGTGTCTTTTTAGAAACTAGCTGATTGAGGCCAACTTCTGCTAAACGTTGTGCCGCTTGCTGTTTAGATAATCCTTCTGTATCCTGAAGTCCGTATTTTTCCATTGTTTCTTCAACTGTAAGTTGATAAATTTTCTTTAACTGCATATTTTCCCTTCCTTTTTAATCGAGTTTTTTTCCAACACAAATAAGCCCTTGGTTTAGTGAGACTAAACAAAGCACTGCGTCTTGGTCCTATTCAATTAAAAAGTAAGGTAAACCAAAATAGATTTTCTGCTCACCGTCACTCGAATCATTAGACATTCTTTTACCACCCCCCTTAAATTAAGATCAATCATAGCGTATTCATTTTTTATAGTCAAGTCTGTTCTCTCCACTTATTTTACAGACCTGTCAAGAAAGGGCCATAACAATACGCAATGGATTGCTTTCACCTACGATCGCCAATCCACTGCTTGATCTACTCGCGTCAAAGAGGAAAGATTAAAAGATACTGCGGTCCTTTGGGTCCCATTCTTTCGTTGCCGCTTTCTATAAATCCTACCGACTGATACAGTTTTTTTGCTGCACTATTTTTTTTATTGACTGCTAAAACAATCTGCTTGGTCTCTGGGAAATGTTTGTTTACAAAGTCTGGCAATAAGCGTAATGCTGCTCTCCCATATCCCTTCCTTAGATGTCTTGCATCAGTGGAAAAGCTTCGCAGCAAAAGAGCATTCTTTTCATCCGTAAAGTTTGCTTTTTGAGGGCCTTCATCCAAAACAAAAAAAGTGACCAGCCTCTGATTGGAAAAAGCTAAGATTGAATGATGGTTCGGGTCATCTTGTGAGATACACACATTTTCTTGCGGCGTCCCTGTGAAATAGGTCATTTCATCTGTTAGAAAATAATTGGCAATATCTGCTTGGTATTTTTCTTGGTATTCCTTTAATTCCATCTTTAGAGACACCCCCTTCTGTTTACCAGTGAAAAACGAGTCAAACAAGCTATTTGCAAATCATTTTATCAAGGATTGCTCGAAATGACGAATAAACATACTAAGATTAGAGGGTAGAGTCAGTGACGGCTGATTCTACCCTCTATTTTTCTTTTTGGATTATAGTGAGAAGTGAGAGAAAGCTCGAACATAGTTCCATGAGCGTAGTATAAGCCCGCAGTAAAAACCGAGCTT
>NZ_JALAHI010000063.1 GCF_022711995.1 Enterococcus sp. | reverse complement strand
TCAGTTTTGCCTAACGTTAGATTGACATAATGCTCAACGCATTTTGTACCGTAAAGGCACTCTTGAGATTCAGAAATCGAATCCGGAAACTCCTGGATAAATTCCGAGTATGAAATATACCCCTGCTCATACAGACTTATGATGTTTATTTTTATCAGTCCCTTCGTTCGAAATTCCATCCATTCCACCAGCGTGACCACCAACCAGTTTACTTCTCGCAATCGCTCGAGCACCTTCAAGTTTGCTATTAGCATGAACGATAGAAGTAAATCCATATTTTTCCCTTATCTTATCAATGATCTTGTCTAGCCTCATTTGCTTTATCTGCTCCTCAGCATCAGCAAATAAATCAAGCTGAATACTTGATGTGTAAATTAACTTTGAATAGGTGATACCTACATGACGGACGACTTGACCAGTATAATATTTACGAAATAGGAACAGTGCGTGCGAGACCAATATTTTTGTGTTATCAGTAGGTGGGACCGTCATCTGTCGTGAGAACCCTTTTTGTGTTTCTCCAAATGCAACACCAATGTAAATGGAAACACAAGAAGTTTGGCAGTGATGTCTGCGAATACGTGCAGCAACCTGTTCAGCCATTTCCTTGACGACAATTTCAATTTCATCTTGTAGATAGTAGTTTCTATTTAGCACCTGGCTATTACCATAACTCTTGTCTCTTGTCTGAGGAGCTGGCTCAGAGATAATTGTCCGATCGATTCCATTAGCGTGATGATATAACTGCTCACCAATAATTCCCATTCGACTTCGCAACAAATCGGGATTAGCCTTCGCAAGTTGCTCAATCGTTTCTATACCCATTCGCTCAAGTCGTTTTTGTGTGCGTGATCCAATGCCCCAGAATTCTGTCACAGGGGAGATGTTCCAAACTTTACTTTCCACGTCTTGATAGGTCCACTCTGCAATTAGGGATTTATTATGCTTCGATTCGTTGTCTAATGCTAGTTTGGCTAAAAGAGGATTGTCGCCAATTCCTACTGTCACATAGAGCTTCGTCGTGTCATATACATCACGTTGAATCATCTTAGCTAGTCGCCATCGTCTTTCGCTTCGAGACAAGTTTTTGTTTGGTACAAACAAGTTCAGTGATTTAGTTACGTCCATCATCGATTCATCAATAGAGTAGAGGAGTAGATCCTCATCGGCTACATATTTTCTAAATACGTTGTTTACTTTCAGATTTTCTTTTATATATAAGTTCATGCGTGGAGGGACTTTGAACAACAAAGGATGGTTTGGTAAATTATCAGCACGAGTAACATTTGAAATGCCTAACTTCTTTTTTGCCAGAGGAGAAGCAGCCAAGACTAATCCATTTCCAGTATTATCAGATTGAGACATGACTACAAGCATGGTTTTCATTGGATGAAATCCACGTTGAACGCACTCAACCGAAGCATAAAATGATTTTACATCAATAAAAAGAATGTCACGTTTGGGCTCAAGTTCGTATCGAAAACTTCCCATAATAGCTCACTCCTTAAGGAAAGTATAAGAACGTTTGTTCTGTTTGTAAAGCGAACAGGAAATAAAAAAATCAATCTAGGATAAGCGAGGAAAATAAATTGGTTTGATGATGATAATTGACTACCATTTTGACTACCATTTGACTACTAAAAAGGAAAAACTACGAAAAGCTTTTCTATAGCTTGAACACCAAAAAAGAGGTAGAAACCTCTGTGTAATAGGGTTTCTACCTCTCAGGAAAAACTACGAAAATCTTCTCGATTTTAGTCTATGGAGATGGCGGGAGTCGAACCCGCGTCCAAACATATTGCTACCTAAAAATCTACGCTCATAGTCAGCTCATTTAAGGATTCGCTTTACAGCTTGCCGAGTGACAGGCATTCTGTATCGCTAGTCTGATGCTCTCTTTTTTAACTTACAGACGGAAAGTCAAAACGTATCCCACTTAGAATAGGACCCTTACTCGAGCACATGGGCGATGCCGAGAGGATCTACGCCAACTGTTTTTAGGCAGCTAAAGCGTAAGAGTTTTCGTTTTTAGCAGTTATATTTAACTGTAACGTTTTAACGTAGACGTAACCTACGGAGCGCAATTCAGGCTCAACTATGCCTGTCGAATCCGTAACATCCCCCTGATAAAAGGGGTATCGCTACCAAAAAATAGTATACCACAAATTGCGCTGCGTGAAAAGATTTAGATCAAACCATAATGGTTCAAGGCATGAACGATGCCACCTTCGGTATTTTTATGAGTGACAAAGTCAGCGATCTCTTTTAATTCTTGCAAGGCGTTGCCCATTGCGATTTTATGATCGCAGGCTTCCAACATAGCAAAGTCATTACTGCCATCACCAAAACCAAATGTAGGAATATCTTTAAGGTCAAGCAAATCAACCAATTTCTTGATGCCAGTTCCTTTAGATATGCCATTTTTGACCACATCAATCGAAAATGGGGTGTTGCGATAAAAAGTTAATTCAGGGAATTGTTCTTTATAGAAGGTTTCGTTGGCGATACCTAAGACGAGCATCATATTGATGCGGTCTTTTTCATAACGCAACGGGTCAATTTCGGGAAGTGGGCTGCGGACATACTTGTACGCGTTGATCATCTCGTCATTATGACCCGTTGCCCAAAAGCCGTTTTCATTGTAATAAGAAAGTTCATCTCCATGCGCTCTCACGGCTGTCATCATTCGAGCACAAAGGTCTTTATCCAGCGTGTCTGAAAACACTTCTTTGCCATCGATCCGAATAAAAGCCCCGTTCATGACAATATTTGAGGTAATTCCAGCTGCTTCACGGATGGCAAGAACTTCAGTTTCGGTTCTGCCGGTTGCGATGATCGGTAAAACATCGTTTTTACGCAAGCGCTGCATGGCCTCAGCGATCTCTGGGGTAATTTGGGAATGTTCATCTAGCAGTGTGCCATCTAAATCAAAAAATGCTAAAGCTTTATAATCCATACAGTTTTCTCCTACTCTCATTGACAGTTACAAAATCAATCTTAACAAAGATTACCAAAAACGCAAACCTTTATGAAGAAACCGTGAAGTTGTTGGTAGATATGAGGTTTTCGAGTATACTAGAAGGAGAATGGAGTGGAAATATGATTTTTTTAGTAATTGGATCGATTTTCTTTTTGATCGGTTTTGTTTTTTTGATACTTCCTTCAAAGAAAATCAATTTTATCTATGGCTATCGTTCTTATCTAGCCAAACAAAATGAACGAAACTGGCGATATGCGCAAAAAATCTGTACGCAGTATTTTCTGCTTTTTGGAGGCGTCATGACATTGATTGGTATCCTGCTGAAGTGGCAGGGATGGACCAATTTCTATCTCTTAGAAATGATTGCCATTCCTTGGTTTATTGTACCGATTTTTGGTTTGATCGAAGAGAAACTGCAGCGATTTGATAAACAACATAGGGGTGAAGATGATGAATATCTTAATGATTGAAGACAATGAATCTGTTTCAGAAATGATGCAAATGTTTTTTTTGAACGAAGGCTGGGATGCGACCTTCAAATATGATGGCAAAGAGGGCTTAGAAGCTTTTGCCGAAGCACCGGAAAAATGGGATATGATCACGCTAGATTTAAATTTACCGACTATGGATGGCATGATCGTTGCTAGAGAGATTCGTAAACTGTCTAACACAGTACCCATTATTATGCTGACTGCCCGTGATTCAGAAAGTGATCAAGTGATCGGTTTGGAAATGGGCGCAGATGACTATGTGACGAAACCTTTTAGCCCATTGACATTGATTGCTCGCATCAAAGCATTGCATCGGCGTAGTGAAATTGCTGAAAAGACGAGTTCTGAAACCTCAGATACGACATTTGATATCGTTACCGATCATTTTAAAATGAATACCAAGACGCGGGAAGCTTATCTGAACGGCAAATTGATCGATGGATTAACACCGAAAGAATTTGATTTGCTTTATACATTAGCGAAAAAACCGCGACAAGTCTTTTCCCGGGAGCAATTACTAGAGCTAGTCTGGGATTACCAATATTTTGGGGATGAACGCACGGTTGATGCGCATATCAAAAAATTGCGACAAAAAATTGAAAAAGTGGGACCGCAAGTGATTCAAACGGTTTGGGGAGTTGGGTACAAGTTTGATGATGCAGGTGCTGCCTAATGCGTTATCTTTATCAACAGCTGATCGCTTTCTTTGCCGTGATTCTGGTCATTTTGATGACGATTGGAGTAGCGTTTACTCAGATGACCAGACAGACGTTACAAGAACGCAATTACGAACAATTGATGGGGTATGCTTCTTCGGTGGCAAAAATTTCTCAAATCAGCGATTCTGAATTTTTCCAACAAAATATGACTCGGGATGAGTATTTGCAATATTCATTGCACCTTGCGGAAAATATTCTGAGTAATCAAGACATCTCTTTTGCCTTTTTTAAAAGTCCGCAAGAACTGATCTACCCGATGGATACCACAGGACGTGGGGTTGATTTCAGTATTTCTGATACAGATTGGCAGTCGCTGAAAAATGGCGGCCGCTTACAAATGACTGCGAATACCAATCTATTCGGTGAACGAGAATTGACTTCTTATGTATTGATTCCTTTTTCTGTGAATCGCACGGATTTCTATGGTGTGATGGTGGTATCACAATCCGCCAGCAACATTTTGAATTTAGTCAGCGCCTTTAATCAGAACCTCTTCAAAGTCTTCTTGATTTCGATCATTGTTTCACTGTTGATTAGTTACTTGTTTGCGACTTTCCAAGTTCGCCGGATCAATCGCATGAAGCGGGCAACCAAAGAAATTACGAACGGTAATTTCGATATCTCATTGCCTGTTCATAATCGTGATGAGTTTGATGAGTTGGCCGAGGACTTCAATCAGATGTCCCGATCGTTGAAAGAATCCCATGAAGAAATTGAGCGGCAGGAAGAACGAAGGCGGCAATTCATGGCAGATGCTTCCCATGAGATGCGCACCCCGTTAACGACCATCAATGGGTTGTTAGAAGGATTAGAATACCATGCGATTCCAGAAAACCAGAGAGACAATGCGATTCGTTTGATGAAAAATGAGACCAATCGCTTGATTCGTTTAGTCAATGAGAATCTGGATTATGAAAAAATCAGAACCAATCAAATATCGATGGTCATCAAGAAGTTTGATGCAACTAAGACGATGAAGAATCTATTGACACAATTAGAGAGTAAAGCAGAAGTCGCAAATGATCGCTTGATATTGGAAACTGAGGCATCGATCGATGTCTATGCCGACTATGACCGTTTCGTGCAGATTATGGTCAATATCTTACAAAATGCCATTCAGTTCACACAAGATGGTGAGATTCGCGTGCGCATCGAGAAAGGTTATCTGGAAACGATCATTGAGATTTCGGATACAGGAATCGGTATGACCGAAGAACAAGTCAAAAATATTTGGGATCGCTACTATAAAGTCGATCCTTCCCGAAAAAATCGCCAGTTTGGTGAATCGGGTTTAGGGTTGTCGATCGTCGAACAATTGGTACGGCTTCATAAAGGAAAAATCGAAGTTGATAGTGAGCTGGGCAAAGGGACGACCTTCAAAGTGACTTTTCCAGATATTGAAATAGAAGAATAACCTAGAAGTGAAAAGCCTATTTCTTTGAAATAAGAAGCAAAAAGGGACTGTACCATAAGTCTCCTACAAGTAACACTATCCGAATATATCTCATTGCTCCTGCGGTGCAGTGGCTCCTCGTCGCAAAAGTCAGAGGAATCTAGAGCAATAGCATAATATTTGGATTAACTTGTTGGATGATGACTTATGGCACAGTCTTTAGTATTGCTCCTGCGGTGCAGTGGCTCCTCGTCGCAAAAGTCAGAGGAATCTAGAGCAATAGCATAATATTCGGATTAACTTGTTGGATGATGACTTATGGCACAGTCCTTAGTATTGCTCCTGCGGTGCAGTGGCTCCTCGTCGCAAAAGTCAGAGGAATCTAAAGCAATAGCATAATATTTGGATTAACTTGTTGGATGATGACTTATGTCACAGTCCTTTTTTTTTGCGTAGAGATAGAAAAGTCTCATTGTTTTGTAATATAGGGGGTCTGAGCCAAGCGTTCATCTTCATTCATTAAATAGATCGATAGCTGAAATTGTTTTGCTAGTTGACTGCATAACGGGAGCAGGGCTTGGACATCGGCAGTCTGCAAATTTTGGGAGAGGGTTTCTAAAATAAGCACTGGCTTTTCCAATAAAAGGGCCAAGAGCAACTGAACTTTGACCTCCTCCAAAGAGGTGAGTTCACTAATGGGCTTTTTTAAAAAAGTCGGTTCCAACTGAACCGCAGACAGAAGTTCCTCCAGTGGCAGATCTTTTTTATTGGCTAAGGAAAGATTGTCTGTTAAGGATAGGAACGGGACATAGTGCCATTTTGGCTCGATGGTAACCGCTTGGTTGGTTTGCAGAAGGTGAGCCAACATTTCTTTCGCAGCAAGATCAGTGGCTACAAGATAGAAAAGACCTGGGGTGTTTAGTTGATTTTTTGGTTTTTCCATTGTTGATTCCTCCAATAAAAGCAGTGACTACTGGCAACAACTAACGTGATGATCGTGACAGATGTACAAAGTAACATAACGGTTTGACGCAGGCTTTTTAGAATCATTGATAACCATTCCGAGCTATTCAATTCAATATTTTGAATGAATGCTTGGCTTGTTTGAGGGATCGTGATCCCAAAATCTGAGGTTGTTTGGTTTTTGATGGATTGCCATACCTGGACAGAAGGATCTTCTCTTTCAAAAATCGTGAGATGACTTGTGATCATTTCTTGTTGAAAGAATGGTTGAAACAAAATTAAAAGAGCAAAGACGAAAAGGACGATTGCCATTAGTGGGATCAATACTTCCAGTAACTGCATCCCTACCCATTGTCGGGAAGATGCGCCGCTGGTCAGCCAAGCTTGAAATTCTTTTCTTTTCATTTGCTGGTAAAAGATGGTAAAGCCTGTAAACACCAGCAAAAAGCTGGCGAAGATCAACAGAAACAGATTCTGATAAATAGTGGCGATTGGTTGGATCTCTTGGATGATTTTGGCCGGCATTTCCTCATCAATGACATAGGCTTTGGCTTGAGAAAATAGTTGGCTCAATGAGTGAAGCAACGTGTCACTGATGATCAACCCAATCACGGCGAAAAAGGCTAGTAATCCATACAGGATCAATGCTTTTTTATGATAACGAATGCTGGCAACAGCAAAACGAAACGTCTTCATTTAATTCACCTCATTCTACTATCTAGTATAAAAGGGGAGTTTGAATAAAGTATGAAGTTCTTGTACAAAAAAAGAAAGACAGGCGATATTTTTTTGTTTTTCCGTAAAAAAAGGTACCGCAACACTTGAAAAGCGTTGCAGTACCTTTTTAATTGCTTATTTATCAGAGTCTTTGACCATTTCTTCGTATTCTTTATAGGTTTTTGTTTGATACAAATCGACGGTTGATTTTCCGCCATTCTTTGAGTAGATACTTGTCGAATCAGCACCAAGTTCTTTTTCTTTGGCTGCCAATTTTTGCAGGGCATTCTTGTAATCGTAGCTATCCGGATCGACTTCGGTCAAGCCGCTTTTCGCATAGAAACGTAGCAGATCCCCATTATTGATTTGATCCGAAACAGACAATTGTTTATCGACTTTGGCTTTCCATTCATCCACTTGTTTTTGTAAACTGGCTGAAGGACTTGGAATTGCCATGCCAGTACTGTTACTGTAAAGAACACCGCCATAATACGTATAGTCAGGAGTAACGAAGTCACCATCTCTAAAGGCAACCAACTGTTCATTTTGTTTCGAGAATAAATCTTGTCCTAGTTGGATATATTTCGAAGTATCGACACCCAACAGGTGAAGCAAGGTTGGCAATGCATCCACTTGACCACCATAAGTATGGTTGATCCCGCCATTTGATTGGACAGGAATATGGATCATGTAAGGAACCCGTTGCAATGCGGCATTGTCAAAGTTAGACCAGCTAGAACTGTTTTTACCAAGCAATTCGGCTAAGTTTTTGTTTCGTGAATTTGAAATACCATAGTGGTCTCCGTACAAGACGATCACAGAATTGTCATAGAGACCAGATTCTTTCAAATAGTTGAAGAATTCTTCTACCGCTCGATCCAAGTAGTTCGCAGTAGCAAAGTAGCCGTTGATCGTTTCATCGGAAGTATTCGCTAATGGGAAACCACCTTCGTCATTGGTAAATTCTGAGTAAGGGTAGTGATTAGAAACAGCAATAAATTTCGCATAAAATGGTTGTTGCAATCGTTCCAAGTATTGTGCAGATTGTTCGAAAAATGGTTTGTCATGCAAGCCATATTGGAAAGAGTTATCTTCGTTGACATCATAGTAAGAAGCGTCAAAGAAGTAATCATAGCCAAAACGTTTATAGGTTTCATTCCGATTCCAGAATGTACCGGTATTTCCATGAAAGACCGCTGAAGTATAGCCTAGTGTCTGACCTAGAATATCAGGTGCGGCTTCAAAGGTATTTTTTCCGCCAAGCTGTGTAAAGAGCGCCCCTTGATTCAAACCAAAAAGTGAATTTTCAAAGAGTGTTTCTGCATCACTGGTTTTCCCAGCTTTGACTTGATGGAAGAAATTGTCGAAGCTATAAGTACTTTTACTATGATACAAGCTATTGATAAATGGCATTACTTCATGTTCTACGCCATTCTCATCTTTTAATTTATAATCGATCAGGAATTGTTGGGTACTTTCTAAATGGATATAGATCACATTTTTCCCTTTAGCAATTCCAAACATATCATCATTTGGTGCGGCATAGTGCTGTTTGACGTAATTTTCAACATCCTTCATATCATTAGGACTTGCTTCTGCTCGAACTTGGGATGCTTGATAGGTCTGCACGCCATCATAAACAGTGAATGCATTGATTCCTAGATACTTGACCAAGTAATCACGAGAAAAGGTACGTGTCAATAATTCAGGACGATCTGCTTCAGCTAAGAAGAGGTTTCCTGAGAAGATCATGACAGCCAATGTAGAAATCGCAAAGGCCATCCGTGCTCTTACTGGCCGTTGATCCATTTTGATTTTTTTCATAACAAGAGCAGCAATCAAAATGATAAAGTCCACAAAGTACAATAAGTCGTAAGGACGGAAAAGACGAATGGCACTTTCACCTAAGCCACTGGCTACTTTCCCGGCACCTAACATCGTATTGATCGTAATAAAATCAGTGAATTCTCGATAGTAGCTGACATTTGAGAACAAAAGCAGCGTCATCAAGAAATAGATGGCGATCATGGTAATGTAAGCTGCTTTGGTGCGCCTTACATACAGAGCGATCGAAAGTAAAAATAAGGTTGTTGCGATTGGGTTGATGAATAAGATAAAGTATTGCACAGCACTTTCAATCCCAAGGTGGAAATCCACCAAATAAGCAAAGATATTTTTTAACCAAAATAAGAGGGCAAGTAGGAGAAAAAAGCCCATTCGTGTATTCACAAAAGTGGATACTCTATTTTTTTTCAAAGGAATCTTCCTTTCTTTTTCAAGCTTAATCGAATAAGATTCAATTTTACATCATTCTATATTCTACTAGTCTCGCGAAATAGTGTCAATTGAATTCCCAAGTGCGGGGCGGAATTAAGCATTTCTTTACTTTCAAGGTTACAGACAAAGAAACAGGTTTTTGCTATACTTATCAATAGAACGAATGGAGCAGATAAACGATGAAAATGAATTTGACCAAACAAGGAATCAAGAAATTCCATAAAAAAAATCCCTTGATCAAAGAAGAAGACCTTCAACGCGTCAAACCGACGCAAGAGTGGCTCTCTTTTGTCGATCATCAAGGGAAAGTAGTCGGTACCGGCTATTTAGGAAAACAAAACAAAGGAATTGGCTGGGTATTGGCGTTTGAGGAACGACCCATCAATCGAGATTTCTTTGAAGCCGCTTTTGCAAAAGCGAAAGCCAAAAGAAGTGCTTACTATGCCAGCGAAGAAACGGATGCCTTTCGTGTCGTCAATGGTGAAGGGGATCATTTAGGTGGTTTAACGATTGATCTGTATCGCGAATATGCCGTATTTTCTTGGTACAACGAGACACTTTACCAAAAGAAATCCGTGTTGATCCAAGCATTCCAGCAAGTTTTTCCCGAAGTCAAAGGTGCCTATGAAAAAATCCGCTTTGACTCTGAGCTGCCGGAATCAGCGGCTATCTATGGAGAAGCGGCCCCTGAACCGCTGATCATCAAAGAAAATGGGGTCCAATACGCTACGTATCTGAATGAAGGACTGATGACAGGAATCTTCCTGGATCAGAAGGAAGTTCGCGGTCAGTTAGTCGAAGGCTTGGCAGCAGGAATGTCTGTGTTGAATATGTTTAGTTATACAGGTGCTTTTTCGATCGCTGCTGCAATGGGTGGTGCGGCAAAGACAACGAGTGTTGATCTTGCCAAGCGAAGTTTGGAGAAGACCCGCGAACAGTTTACGATCAATGGGGTTGATCCTGAAAAACAAAATATCCATGTGATGGATGTTTTTGGTTACTTTAAGTACGCCAAGAAAAAGGAGCTTACCTTTGACATGATCATTTTGGATCCGCCTAGTTTTGCCCGGAACAAGAAAAAAGTTTTTTCAGTCGCAAAAAATTATGGCGAACTGATTACAGATAGTTTGGCGATCATGAATAACGAAGGCTTGTTGATTGCTTCGACGAATGCGGCCAATCTTTCTCCCAAAAAATTTCAGCAGATGATTGAAGAAGCGATGGATCAAGCACAAGTCAGCTATCAATGTATCCAAGAATATCGACTACCAAGTGACTTTGCGGTTGATCCCAACTTTTTAGAAGGGAATTATTTAAAGGTATTCTTTTACCAAATCAAAAAGGAGTGAAGTGGATGGTTCAAGTAAAGTCGATCGAGTTGGACGGCAAGCACCCGCGCATTTGTGTGCCGCTGACCGGAACAACGAATGAGGAAATTATCAAGCAAGCCCTAGCCGCAGAAACTTCGGATGCAGACATCATTGAGTGGCGAGCGGATTACTATAAAAAGGTGGATAGTTTATCAGATGTATTGGATGTACTTTCCCATGTTCGGACAACATTAAAATCAAAAGTTTTTTTGTTTACCTTTCGGACGATCGAAGAAGGCGGGCAAGTTCCTTTTACATTGACACAATACAAAAGTTTATGCCTAGGAGCAGCAGAATCCGGATTGATCGATATGATCGATGTAGAGTTGGAGAAAGCTGAATTTTTGGGGAGAAACTTTATCCAACAAATCAAAGAACAACAAGTGAAATTGGTTTTGAGTAGCCATGATTTTGAGAAGACTCCTGAAGATGCAGTCTTGATCTTAAAAATCGGTATCATGAACCAATTTGGTGCGGATATTGGAAAATTAGCTATGATGCCGCACAATGTGCAGGATGTCTTGCGTTTGATGGGCATCGTCAATAAAGCCCGCGGGTTCAATCAACTACCTTTAGCCGTGATGTCCATGGGGGATTTAGGGAAAATCAGCCGTGTCAGCGGCAGTCTGATTGATTCCGTCATGACATTTGCTTCTCTGGACCAAGCGTCTGCTCCGGGACAGATTCCTATCGAGCGGATGAAAGAGTATTTAGCCGAATTTTTGATTGATTGATGTGGTCAAGAAAAAGTGATGCAATAGAAGTTTAGATAAAAGAGGAATGACTAATGGCAAAAGTGAAGAAAACAAATGCGATTCGGATGGTAGAACAAAGAAAAATCGCCTATCATGAATATACCTACGAATGGTCAGAAGATCATCTGGATGCTGGTTCTGTTGCACAGCAAATCGCTCATCCAGAAAGAATTTATAAAACCCTCGTAGCGGTTGGCAATAAAACCGGACCAATCGTTGCGGTGATCCCTGGAGACCATGAACTGGATCTGAAAAAAATCGCTAAAGCCAGCGGCAATAAAAAAGTCGAGATGCTGCATCTAAGAGACCTTGAAGAGACAACAGGCTATATTCGTGGCGGTTGTTCACCTATTGGTATGAAAAAGC
>NZ_JALAHI010000062.1 GCF_022711995.1 Enterococcus sp. | reverse complement strand
GAAAAAAAGCACAAGAATTATCTCGTATGATTAAATTTTTTCAGCAAAGATTTTTTTGCGTACTTGATTGCGTGTTTTTTTATTTTGCATTGGTTTTACTTTGTGAAGACCTACGAAGAGCTAAGTAGTCGCAGCGATAGTCAAAAGACGAATGCCCAAAGTTTGTTGGTCGGTTTTGTTGGTTGGTTAATGAAAAGAGGAGGAGTAAGAATGAAGGGCAATGACTATAAAAGATTAATGAATTCAAAGAAAGCAAAACGGGTGTTAAACAAGCGATCGTTGCTAGCAAATGTCACTGTTAGCGGTATGCTGCTGACTAGTTCAGTAATTGTTCCGACGACATTCTTGTGGGCGCCGAAGACAGTCGAGGCATCTTTAGTTTCTGCGGAAATTTTTAGTGATGTGAGAGCGGTAAATGATTCCGGAACTAGTGCTTCATTACCGTATGCAACCCCTGGCAATACGAACCCTGTTAATTTCACTCTTACAGGATCAAGTGCCGTGTCACTAAATGTTTTGAATGGGGATAAAGTAGCGATCGTCGGAGTGCCAAAAGGGTTGACTGGATTTGTCCAGCCTAATGGGAATACAAGTGTTTCAACGAATATCACCTTGCAACTTGGAGATATTGCCGCTATCCAAACACTGATTGGGACTCTTACACCTGCTGTTGATACGTTGGCTAACACAGTGGATGCGCTTGTGAATCGCAATTTAGCTGACGCGTTAAACATTCCCAAAACGATTAATGGTATTCCTAACCTTGTGTATAATGCAGCCTCTATCGTTGATGTCAGTCAGATCATTTCCGTTAATCTAGATGAAATCTATCAACAATTGGATTTATTGAATCAGTTAGGACAATTTGGACAAGCGAATTTTGAAGTGCCAACTGGATTAACCGATAACGAACGCGCATTAATCGCTAATGTAGATGACGGCCTATTTATTGTGGTCAATCAGCGTATTCAGGAAATTTTAAGCAACTTGAAACAAGCACAAATCCAAGTGGAAATTTTAGATGGGGCAAGTAATATTCCTGGAATTGGTACATTGATCAACGGTATTAATACTCTTGTTCAAGAAACAGTCAATACAGCGAAAGCCACGCTAAATGTTACCATCGATGCTGCGCAAGCTGTATTGAACGGAACGACAGATTTTGCTGATCAAATCGCATCGGCATCTGTTTTAGGTCAAACGACAGTGGTGATGCCAACAACTGTGACAACACCAACGACTTCAGAGCTGATTGCAAATGGTGTGACGAATCCGTCGAATCCATACGAAGCTCGATTTGCCGGTACTTTTTCTCAGTCCAATCTGCTCACACTCGATTTATTTACAGATGAGGATGGCAATAATTCTATCTGGTTAGCAGCAGAACCAGCAGCAGAACAAACAGAAACACCAACGATCGATCCTGTTGCGGCTGGTGATACCACTATCAGCGGAACAGCAGAACCAGATTCAACGGTCACAGTGACTATCGGAAATGATCAGCCAGTCACAGTAGTAGCGGATGGCCAAGGCAACTGGTCAGCCGATGTACCAGAAGTTTCTCAAGGTGAAACAGTGACGGTAGTGGCAGAAGCCGACGGCAAAGATCCAAGCGAGCCAGTGACAGTGAACGTCGCAGGATTGACCGTTGCAGCACCTACTGCTTCTATCAGTGGCAATGAAACTGATGGCTATCCGGTCATTGGGAAAGCAGCACCGAATGCAGCGATTGAAATCACGAACGTTCAAGGAGACGTTGTCGGCAGTGGAACGACTGACAGCGATGGCAACTATCGTGTCGTAATTGCCCCCGATCGAGTCGCCCCAGAAGAGGACTTGAATGTCAAAGCAATCGTGACAGCTGGTGGTCAAGACTACAGTAGTCCAGAAACAGCGATCACCGTTCCAATCGATGCGACAGCAGAACAAACAACAGCGCCGACGATTGATCCAGTGACGGCTGGCGATACGACGATCAACGGAACAACTGAACCTGGAGCAGCGGTGTCGGTTTCGGTAAGCGGAGAAGAAGTCACAGCAGTTGCAGATGACCAAGGCAATTGGAGGGTTGATGTGCCCGAAGTGACTGAAGGGGACACGGTCACAGTCATAGCCACAGCTGACGGAAAGACACCGAGTTCGCCAGTTAGCGTGAGTGTTAGCGGATTGACCGTTGCGGCACCTACTGCGACGATTAGCGGCAATGAAACCGATGGCTACCCTGTGGTCGGAAAAACAGTTGCTGATGCCGCAATCGAGATCACGAACGCCCAAGGAGACATTGTCGGCAGCGGAACCGCCGATGGGGATGGCAACTATCGGATCGTGGTTGCACCAGATAAAGTTGACCCAGAAGAAAACTTGAATGTGACAGCGATCGTGACAGCTGGTGGGAAAGACTACCGTAGTGGAGCAACACCGGTTGTTGTACCAGCCGATACACAAGAGAACCAAACTCAAGCGCCGTCGATCAATCCAGTGACTGCTGGGGATCAAACAATTAGCGGTACAGCTGAACCAAACGCCAATGTAGTAGTAACTGTCAGCGGAGAAGAACCAGTGACGGTCGTTGCGGATGATCAAGGGGATTGGACTGCAAATGTACCGGAAGTTTCTGAAGGCGAAACAGTGACGGTGGTAGCTACTGCTGGTGACAAAGAGCCAAGTACACCCGTCAGTGTCATCGTCAGCGGAATAAGTGTTTCTGCACCAACAGCATCAATCACGGGTAACCAGCGAGATGGTTATCCTGTAGCTGGTCGAACAACTGCGAATGCAGACATTGAAATCACTAATGCCCAAGGAGAAGTCGTAGGTAGTGGTACTGCCGACGGTGATGGCAATTACCGGATCGTGATTGCCCCAGATCAAGTGACACCAGAAGAAAGCTTAAATGTAGCAGCAATCGTGACTGCCGGGGGGCAAGAGTACCGGAGTGCTAATACACCAGTGACGGTCCCAGCAGTCAATCAAACAGAGAGTCCAACCATTGATTCAATAGCAGCAGGCGATACAGCAATCAGCGGTACAGCAGAACCAGGGGCAACCGTCACAGTGACGGTGGACGGTGAAGAGCCAGTAACAGTCGTTGCGAATGATCAAGGGGATTGGACCGCAGATGTACCAGAAGTTTCTGAAGGCGAAACAGTGACTGTAGTAGCTGCCGCTGACGGCAAAGAACCAAGTATACCAGTGAGCGTCACGGTCAATGGGGTGACAGTCAATGCACCAACAGCCTCTATTAGCGGCAACACCCTGGATGGCTATCCGGTTACGGGTAAATCTGTGGCTGATGCTGCGATCGAGATTACCAATGCGCAAGGAGAAGTCGTAGCTAATGGCACTGCTGATGGCGATGGCAACTATCGCGTCGTAATTGCACCGGATCGTGTGTCACCAGAAGAAGCACTGAATGTGGCAGCGGTCGTGACGGCAGGAGGCAAAGACTACCGTAGCGGCAATACACCGATCACTGTTCCAGCAACGGTTCTTACAGAAACACCAACTGTCGATCCAGTTAAAGCAGGAGATACAGTGGTCAACGGGAAAGCAGAACCTGGAGCAACAGTCACTGTCAATGTGAGTGGCGAAGAACCAGTAACTGTCAAAGCCAATGAAGAGGGCAATTGGACAGCAAACGTACCGGAATTGTCTGAAGGTGAGACAGTGACCGTCGTAGCTACAGCTGACGACAAAGACCCAAGCGCACCAGTGACAGTAAGTGTGAGTGGTTTGACGGTCGCAACACCGACTGCAGCAATTAGTGGGAACGAAACCGATGGGTACCCAGTAGTTGGTAAAGCAGTAGCTAATGCAGCGATTGAAATCAGCAATGCCCAAGGAGATGTTGTGGGCAGTGGAACAGCAGATGGCGATGGCAATTACCGTATTGAGATAGCACCAGATCAAGTCACACCTGAAGAGAATTTGACTGTCACCGCAATCGTCTCTGCTGGCGGAAAAGATTATCGTAGTGCTTCGGCTACAGTAGTCGTGCCGGCAGATAATCGTGAAAATCAAACGGAGACCCCAACAATCGATCTAGTGACGGCAGGGGATACAAGTATTCGTGGAACTGCTGAACCGGATGCAACGGTCAAAGTGACAGTGAATGGGGAAGATCCAGTGTCAGTCGTCGCAGATGACCAAGGCAATTGGACGGCGGATGTGCCGGAAGTTTCCGAAGGCGATACAGTCACGGTGGTAGCAGAAGTGGCTGGAAAAGATCCAAGTATTCCAATCAGTGTCACGGCTAACGGTTTAACTGTTTCAGCACCGACTGCCTCGATCAGCGGCAATGAGACTGATGGCTATCCAGTTGTCGGCAAAACAACCGCTGATGCAACGATTGAGATCACCAATGCGCAAGGAGAAGTCGTGGGTACTGGTACCGCCGATGGCGAAGGCAATTATCGAATCCTCATCGCGCCAGATCAAGTGGCTCCAGAAGAAAGTTTGAATGTGACCGCAATCGTGACTGCTGGCGGGAAAGATTACCGCAGTGGAGCAACCACAGTTGTTGTGCCAGCCGATAATCGTGAAAATCAAACAGCAACACCAACGATTGATCCTGTTAGTGCCGGCGATAAAACCATTAGCGGAACGGCAGAACCGGGTTCAACAGTCACCATTACAGTCACCGGAGAAACTCCAATCACTGTCGAAACAGATGATCAAGGAAATTGGTCGACGGATGTGCCAGAGGTTTCCGAAGGTGATACTGTAACCGTTGTGGCAGAAACGGATGGCAAAGATCCAAGCGCACCGATCAGTGTCACTGTTGGAGGAATCACTGTTGCTGCACCAACCGCATCAATTAGCGGCAATGAGATCGATGGTTATCCAGTGGCTGGTAAAGCAGCAGCGAATACAACCATTGAAATCACCAATGCGCAAGGGGATGTGGTGGCTACTGGCACCACTGATGGTGATGGCAATTACCGAATCGTGATCGCCCCAGATCGAGTGGCTCCAGAAGAAAGTTTGAAGGTAACGGCAGTCGTAACCGCTGGTGGGAAAGACTATCGCAGTGGGGCAACACCAATTACCGTGCCTTTAGCAAACCAAACGACCACGCCAACGATTGATCCCGTCACAGCCGGTGATGAGACAATCAGCGGAACGGCAGAACCAGGTTCAACCGTCACCATCACCAATGGCGACAAAGATCCAGTCGTCGTTGAAGCCGATGATCAAGGCAACTGGACCGCTGACATCCCAGAAGTTTCCGAAGGGGATACCATAACTGTCGTGGCAGAAACCGATGACAAAGATCCAAGTGCCCCAATCACAGTGACGGTGGATGGATTAAATGTTGCAGCACCGACAGCATCGATCAGCGGCAACAAACTCGCTGGTTATCCAGTAGTTGGTAAAGCAGCAGCAAATGCAACTATTGAAATCACCAACGCTCAAGGAGATGTGGTAGAGACTGGCACTACTGATGGCGACGGCAATTACCGAATCGTGATTGCGCCAGATCAAGTAGATCCAGAAGAAAAATTGAATGTCGCAGCGATCGTAACCGCTGGTGGGAAAGACTACCGTAGCGCCAACACCCCGATCACTGTGCCAGAAGACAACCAAACAGGAATTCCAACGATTGATCCTGTGACAGCTGGTGATGAAACTGTAAGTGGAACGGCAGAACCAGGTTCAACCGTCACCATCACTAATGGCGACAAAGATCCTGTAGTCGTCAAAGCGGATGACCAAGGCAATTGGACTGCTGATATTCCAGAAGTTTCAGAAGGGGATACCATAACCGTTGTGGCAGAAACCGATGGCAAAGATCCAAGCGCACCAATTACAGTGACGGTGGATGGACTGACAGTTACCGCACCAACCGCATCCATCAGCGGCAACGAGATTGACGGTTATCCAGTTGTTGGTAAAGCAGCACCTGATGCCACAGTTGAAATTACTAACGCTCAAGGGGATGTGGTAGGGACTGGCACTACTGATGGCGACGGCAATTACCGAATCGTGATTGCGCCAGATCAAGTGGATCCAGAAGAAACATTGAATGTCGCAGCGATCGTAACAGCTGGTGGCAAAGACTACCGCAGTGGTAACACCCCAATCACTGTGCCAAAAGAGAATCAAACAACGAGTCCAACCGTTGATCCCGTCACAGCCGGAGACGATACAATCACTGGAACAGCAGAACCAGGTTCCACCGTCACCATCACCAATGGTGACAAAGATCCAGTCGTTGTTGAAGCAGATGAGGAAGGCAACTGGACCGCTGAAGTACCAGAAGTTTCGGAAGGGGACACCATAACTGTTGTGGCAGAAACTGATGGCAAAGATCCAAGTGCCCCAATCACTGTAACAGTGGATGGATTGACAGTTGATGCACCAACCGCATCCATCAGCGGTAACGAGATTGACGGTTATCCAGTAGTTGGTAAAGCAGCACCTAACGCAACGATTGAAATCACCAACGCTCAAGGAGATGTAGTAGGGACTGGCACTACTAACGGAGAAGGCAATTACCGAATCGTGATTGCGCCAGATCAAGTAGATCCAGACGAAGCACTGAATGTTGCAGCGATCGTGACCGCTGGTGGCAAAGACTACCGCAGTGGTAATACCCCAATCACAGTACCTATGGAAAAAACGGCAACACCACTCATTCATCCAGCGATTGCTGGGGAAAAAGCAGTCAGCGGAACCGCAGAACCAGGTTCTTCAGTCATTCTGACCATCAATGAAGCAGCACCAGTGATGGCGCGGATTCTTGGGGCGATGAACACCACCCGGGCTTTTGCTGCACCGCTTGAATTAAGAGCGGATGAAGATGGCAATTGGCGTATCAATGTAGCCGAGTTATCGGAAGGGGATGTGTTGACCGCTACTGCACAAACTGACGGCAAATATGTCAGTGATCCGATGAGTATCGTCGTTAGTCCCGTGACGGTTACCGCACCTACTGCAACAATCAGCGGCAATGAATCATCTGGGTATCCGGTTACGGGGAAAGCTGATCCAAATGTAACTATTGAAATCACGAATGCCCAAGGTAAAGTGGTAGGGACTGGTACGACAGACAGCAAAGGCAATTACCGAATCGTAGTAGCAGCCAATCGCGTCGAACCAAAAGACAATTTGTATGTCGTTGCTAGTATCATTGCTGGTGGCAAAGAATACCGTAGTGCAGCTGCTACCGTCACTGTTCCGACTGCTGAAGTTGGTGGCGGCAATACTGGCGGCGGCAACACTGGCGGCGGCAACACTGGTGGCGGCAATACTGGTGGCGGTAATACTGGTGGTGGTAATACTGGCGGTGGCAACACTGGTGGCAATACCGGCGGAAATAATATCGGTAATGGCAATAACGGTGGGATCAATATCATCGGCAATGGGAACATCAGCGGTGGCAACAATATCAATAGTAACAATAATGGTGGCAAACATTTACCGCAAACCGGCAGTGAAAGCACAGGAATCTTCTCAATGATCGGTGCTGCACTGGTGGCGATCGGTGGTCTTGGTTTCTTCAAATCGAGAAAGAAAAAAAATCAATGATTGTTGAAGCAACAGCACCAAAAGGCAACGAATAGATAGACCATAAGAAGGCTCTGCGGCGATTATCTGCCGCAAGAGCCTTTTTTAGAAATGTTCCTGCAGGTTTAACTTTTTCCCAATCCTAGCAATGGCAAACCACTTTTGAAAGGAGATAAAACGGTCGAACAGTGATCCTTTGGCGAAATTAAACAGGAATTTTTTCTTTTTTGACTATCCATGCTACACTAAATTTTGTAGAAAATGGAAAAAACTTTCAATCGTTTGGTTACGCAGTCTGCGTGGTTGGAAGGTAAAAGGATGGTGTAGAGGTTGATAGGAGACAAAGGCAAGGAAGCACGTGTTCATCACGTTTTTGAGAGTGTTGCAGAGAACTATGACCAGATGAATACCGTGATTTCTTTTCAACAACATAAGCACTGGCGAAAAGATACGATGAAACGGATGCAAGTCCAAGCAGGTAGTGACATCCTTGATGTCTGCTGCGGAACAGGAGATTGGGCCTTGGCACTGGCAGCAGCAACCGGACCTACTGGGAAAGTGATTGGCATTGATTTTAGTGAGAATATGTTGGCTGTGGCCAAGAAAAAGGCAGCGGAGCAAAAGACAAAGGTTGAATGGATGCAGGGAAATGCCATGGCGCTTCCTTTTGCCGACAATTCTTTTGATGTCGTGACGATTGGGTTTGGATTGAGGAATGTTCCTGATCTTTTGACCGTGTTGAAAGAAATGCAACGGGTGGTAAAACCTGAGGGCAAAGTGGTTTGTCTGGAAACTTCACAGCCCACATTGATTGGCTGGCGCCAGTTGTATTATGGCTATTTCCGGTACATCATGCCCTTACTGGGGAAACTGTTTGTTAAACGGTATCAGGAATACTCATGGCTGCAGGAATCAGCCAGAGACTTTCCCGGAAAAGAAGCGTTGACCCGTTACTTTCAATCAGCTGGACTGACAAAAATCACTGTCAAAAGCTATAGTGGGGGAACTGTGGCGATGCATCTTGGATATAAACCAGTAGAGTGTTGATTGTCGGAAAGAGATGGAAGAAAAAATCTTTTCCACTAAAACAGCAAAGATGCTCTGCAAAAATAGTTGCTTCCATTAAAATATAGCTTAACAAAACAAAAACCAGCGTTCAGTTATCGAACGCTGGTTTTTTGTCTATTTTACTATCACCGGGGATTACAAGAACGCTATGCATTCTCTTTTTTTAAGACAATGTTGGTGTAGAGCCATACCGTCAAAAGATAATAGACAGCATAAAGGGCAATAAAGATCGTAAATGGCAGCCAAATTTGATCATAAGGGTCACTTAACAGCAGCTTGAACATTTGAAGTCCGAATAAGACGTGAACGACTCCTAATAGTCCAGGAACAAGGAAAAGCACACCAATCTCTTTGCGAATGGACTTTTTCAAAAGGCCATTGCGGGCGCCAATTTTTTTCAACATCGTGTAGCGCATGATATCGCTATTTGCTCCGGAGAGGATTTTGAACATCAAGCAGCTGGCCAGCATCGTCAGAAAGGCAATCCCTAAGAAGAAGCCCATAAATTCAAAGCCAGAGAAAACGCTATTGAAGGTGTCATAGACATCTGCTCGTTGCATAAAATTACTCTCTCCAGCAAGGGAAGGATTATTGGCTTTATCCAATTCCACCAGTGCCGTTAATTTTGGCAAAATTGCTTCAAAATCTTTGACCTGGATCACTTGCAACGTCGTTTCTGGTGCCTTCACTTGTTCAAAGGCACTAGCAGAAATCAGTTTGATTTCTTTGGCGCGTTGATCGGGTAATTCGAAATTACGCAATTCATCTTGTTCAGTAAGTTCTGCGGCAATCGCTTTTCCTGTTAGTGAGCGATAAGGATTTTTGGGGTTGGTTTCACCACTGATAGTAACAATCAAAGGATCTTTGTCAAATTCTTCTTGGATGTAGTAAACCGCTGTATCATCCTCTTTTTGGCGATAACGGACATCTAATGTTGGGTGTAGGTCGTCAACTTTTTGCTGATCGACCTTTTGGGCGTTATTCAGAACCAAGTCATAAGAAGTGATTCCTTTGGCCATTTTAGGGATTTCATTTCTGAAGCCCAATCCTACCGTCAATGCACCTAGTGCTAGGGCAAATAACATCGATACTAAAGAGAGCATTTGCGTATACTCACGAATCCGGAAGTTTAACTGAGACAAAGTGAAATTGTTTAATTTTTTCAGTGCAATCGCATCGGATTTCTTTAGTAGAGTCAAAATCAAAACGATCACAGAGCGGAAAACTAGATAGGTTCCTAAAACGATCGTGACGAGGGCAATCGCGATCCCCATCAGTTGGAATTTCATGAGTTCCCCCATCACATAATAACCAATGCCTAAAAAGATGATTCCCAAGAGTGTTTGGAGTAGCAAAAAGGGAAATTTTTGCTTGATTTGTGCAGGTGTACTTGTTTCTCTCAACAGATCCAAGATGGCTTTTTTGGCAATGGCAGATGCATTGACAATAGCGGCAATCAAAAAGAGAATGGCAAAAAAGACCAATGTAATTACCAGTGCTTTAACGCTAAATGGCGAAAAATCGGTAATCTTGATATTTAACTGCTGCACTAAAAGGTCATTGATAATTTTCGTCAATCCGATACCGGCTAAAGCACCCGTAATAGTAGCAATGATCCCAACAAAAAAAGTTTCGATGAAGATCATTTGGGCGATTTTTCGTCCTTTTGCTCCCAACATCATAAACATGGCATAATCTTTCTGCCGCATTGACATTAGGAATGAGTTGGCGTAGAGGATGTAGGCAAATGTGATGATCCCCAATAAAATCGTGCCAAAGTGGAAAATAAACACAATAACACCAATTGTTGAATTATTTTTTAAAAACTCTTCATTGCTGGCCATTGATTGAAACATATAAAAGATGGCAGAAGCCATCACCAGACCAGAAAATAAGACGATGTAGTCTTTTAAGCGGCCTTTGATCCCAGTAAGTGATAATTTCCAAAGCATATCTTTTATCCTCCTACTGTTCCAGATTTCCTAAGATAACTAAAATCTGACGATAAAAGTCTTCTTGGGTTTGATTATTTCGTTTGATTTCTTGATGGATCTTACCATCTTTGATAAATAAAATTCGTTTACAGTAACTTGCCGAAAGAGGATCATGAGTCACGAGTAAGATCGATACTTGATCATTCTTATTTAAATCATCCATCATATCCAATAAGTCTTTGGCACTTTTAGAATCCAAAGCCCCAGTAGGTTCATCCCCAAAGAGGATCGTTGGTTCTGTGATCAATGCACGAGCAGCAGCGACCCGTTGTTTTTGTCCCCCAGAAATTTCAGAAGGATATTTATCCAAAATTTGACTAATCGATAAACGACTAGCAACTTGCTGCACCAATTGCTTGATTTTCTTAGGCCGGACGCCTTGTAATGATAAAGGGACGGCAATGTTTTCAGAAGCTGTCAAGTTCTCAAGTAAGTTGAAATCTTGAAAGATAAAGCCGATTTCTTTACTGCGGAAGTCTGCCAACGCATCCCCACGTAATTTTGTGATGTCTTTTTCATTGATGCGGATGCTTCCGGAAGAAGGATGATCTAATGTAGATAAAATGTTCAATAACGTTGATTTACCAGAACCAGAGGCACCCATGATCCCAATAAATTCACCTTTGTCGATCGCAAAGCTGATTCCTTTTAACGCTTCTGTTTTCTTCTCATTCGTTTTACCATAGACTTTCGTCAATTCGTTTGCTTCAATTATTTTTGCCATTGATTGATCACCGTTCACTTTCTAATTGTTTCAATGCTTTTTCAGGAATATCATTTTTCTGAACTTCTTCATAAGAAGTCACGCCCTTGTTTTGATTCCAAGTAATTTTTAGGTAAGCGTCTTTTTTTAAAGGCCGATCTTTGATCGCTAAGAATTCGAGATTTTTTTTCTTCGCATCTTTGTCATAACCAGGTAGTTCATATTTATATTCAATGACTTGACTGCCTCGATCATCTTCAGTTTCGATTTTTTCCCCATCGGTGGTGATTTGAACATAGTAGCTTTGTCCACCCATGACAACTTTCTCAGCAATCTGCAACCCAGCAAACAAAACGATCACTAGGATTCCTAGGCCGAGCCAAAATTTTTTCATCTATTTTCACTTCCTTTAGTTTGTAAAGTCTAAAGAAAATTATAGCTGGCACAAAAACAATTGTAGTGTGAAAAACCTATCAATAAACTTTCATTTTTGTCATGAGAGCAGATTCATTGTTCGACAACTATGCCTAGAGAGCCATTCCAAGATAACAAATGGAGGACAAGTTTAAAAGACAAGCTAAAGATAATCCATTGAAAAAAAACTTCTATAATGGAGAGATTCAGTCTTACAGCAAAAATTTCAGTGCTTGATGAAAAAACTGAAATTCAAAAAATGAGAAAAATTGTTATAATTTACTCTGATATCTCTTTATTTTTTAATTTTTTACGTGAGCATCGTCTGATGGCCGATGAAAGTCGCCATTGACCGCTATTATCTGTGTTCTCGTCTTATGCCAAGCTAGTCAAACTTTTGGCGTTCCTAAGGCTAGTCAGAGAGGTCGAAGGGATGATGTGCGCTAGGGATTCGATAGATTGAAGGAGGAAATTATGAAAAAATATCGGTTTGGTTTGATCACACTTATGTCAGTTTTTGTTCTCGGTGCTTGTGGTCAAGGAAATGATAAAGACTCGACGGCAACCCAAGGTTCTGAAGCAGCGAATGATGTTGAATCAATGCCGCTGGAAGTGAAAAACGATGGCGATCCTATCAAAGGAGAAACATTAGATGTAGCTGTTGCAATGGACACACAATTTCAAGGACTGTTCCAATGGGAATTCTACCAAGATACCTATGATCGACAATTTATGTCTCCAAGTCATGAATATCTATTTTTAAATGATGATGACTTTAAGATCGTTGACGGGGGACCAGCTGATTTAGCGTTGGACCAAGAAAATAATACTGCCACGATTACATTGAGAGACGATTTAAAATGGTCAGACGGGAAAGAGGTAACGGCTGACGATGTGATCTTTGCTTATGAAGTGATCGGACACCCTGATTATACGGGTATTCGTTACGACAATGATTTTACAAATGTGGTTGGGATGGAAGAATACCATGAAGGAAAAGCGGAAACGATTGCTGGTATCACTGCTGTCAGTGACAAGGTCGTTCAAATCGAATACAAAGAAGTTCACCCGGGCATGATGCAGGCAGGCGGAGGCGTCTGGATGTCGGCATTGGCCAAACATGCCTTTGAGGGAATCGAAGTCAAAGATATGGAATCCAGTGATCCTGTTCGGAAAGATCCTATTGGTTTTGGACCCTATGTTATGAGCAATATCGTTCCGGGAGAAACGGTGGAATATGTACCGAATGAGCATTACTATGGCGATACACCTTCACTGGACAAAATCGTTTTCCGCGGGGTACCAACAGCTTCTATCAATGAAGCCTTAAATGCAAAACAATACGATTTAGTCTTATCAATGCCGACAGATACTTATGATTCCTATAAAGATACAGCCGGATATCAAATGTTGGGACGTTTGCAGCAGTCTTATACGTATCTTGGTTTTAAAATGGGAACATGGGATGCGGAAAACAACCATGTGGCTTACGATTCCGAGTCTAAGATGGCGAATAAAGCATTGCGTCAAGCAATGGGCTACGCCGTTGACAATGATGCGATCGGGGAACGTTTCTACCATGGATTACGTACGAATGCAACGACCATGATCCCACCTGTATTTGGTTCTTTGCATAATGATACCATTAAGGGGTATACATTGGACTTGGATAAAGCCAATCAATTATTGGATGAAGCTGGTTATATCGATACGACTGGCGATGGTTTCCGTGATGATCCCGACGGCAATAAACTAACGATCAATTTTGCTTCGATGTCTGGTGGCGAAACCGCACAGCCTTTAGCTGATTACTATGTCCAGCAGTGGAAGGAAATCGGATTGGATGTTCAGTATTCGACTGGCCGCCTGATTGATTTCCAAGCGTTTTATGACAAATTAAAAAATGATGATCCCGACATCGATGTTTATATGGGGGCTTGGAATACGGGATCCGATCCTTCGCCTACCGGACTATGGGGACCAAATTCAGCGTTTAACTATACTCGCTATGAGTCTGATAAAAATACGGAGCTGTTAGCGGCGATCGATTCAAATGCTTCATTTGATGATGCCAAACGAAAAGAAGCATTTGATGCGTGGCAAGAATATGCCTTTGAAGAAGCCTTTGCCATTCCGACACTCTTCCGTAGTGAGATTTTGCCGATTTCCGATCGGGTAACGAACTTCTCATGGGCCTATGATGTGGACCATAATCCATGGGCAAGAATTGGTGTAACGGATAGTTCACGTTAATTCAGAAAATAAAGAAGAAAAACGAATTCTTTCAATAGAAATAACCGGAGGGGAGATGGAGACGTTCTGCTAACGCAAGAACCTCTTAGCGCAGACTGTAAAGTTGGCGCTGTTCCATCATCCTTCGGTTTTTTGTGTACTTCAAAGGAGACAGTTGAGACGGAGATGATAAGACGTCTATCAATTGAAATTGACTGGAGTTCCTCTCATTAGCTCAAAGCATGAGCATAGTGAATATTTTTGAATTCCTTTGGTGTTGAACCGGTGATCTTTTTAAAACTTTGAATAAAATGGCTTTGACTGGAGAACGCCAGCAATGTGCTGATTTTTTCATAGGAATGATCGGTAAACAGCAGCAAGTGCTTGGCTTCAGCGATTTTCTTTTCTTGGATATAGCTATGGATGGTTTTGTCCATTTCTTTTTTAAATTGACTGCATAGATGGGTTTTGTGCTTTTGGGTAATCTCTGCCAGGTCATCGATGGTGATCTTTTCATAAAGATGGCTATCGATATAGTTGACGATCGTTTTGACCAATAATGATTTTTGAGAAAGCGGATAGCTGTGTAAAAGCTCCATAAAACGATAGGTGGCTTCTTTAATGTATCGCAAGCACTCATCGGCAGAATGGATATAGATCAACCCTTGGATCAATGAGTCGGATAAGCCAAATGCCTGATTGACCGGAACCCCCTCATCGATACTCATGCGAGTGACCACTGCAACAAAAGCCGAAAACTTCAGTTTTAATCCTTCTAATTCAAAAGGAGATAATGCGACACTATAGGTTTCTTTCATCTTATTAAAGACCCAAGCGACTTTTTCCGGCTCATTGCGTTTGATGTAATCCAGATAGCGTAATTCAAAATGATAAGAATCAAAGGTTGCCTCATGAACCCGACGATCATAGAGATTTGCTTCTAAATTAAAATCAGTTTGGATCGAGCGGGCATCCAAATCAGTATGGTAATACCAGCGAAGATTTTCTTTTGTGAGGGGTTGATTCGCAAACAGCGTATGCAACAATTGAATGTATTCTTCAAAAGAATACTTGTCTTCTTTGGAGTAGTGGATATTATAGTGATATTCATGTCCCAAGAAAACACATGAATTTTCAGGAGTGCCGATCACACCACAAGGACCAACCATCAAATAGCACGTTTGTTCAGCTACTTCAAATTGAAAACAGCCAAACATATATTTTCCTAAATGATACAAAGTAACAAGTTTTCCCTCAGTCGCTTCTAAATAATGACTGATGGGTTTTTTTGTTTGCCAAGAGCTGTCAGGGTGCAATAGTACGCCTTCATTATCTAATAACATCATGGGAATCAAATATTTGCGGTAAAGAAGATCCATGGCGGTTTTGATACTTTCTAGATTCATCTTTTTGTCACCTCATTGCTTTTTGTTTTTACTTCTGACCCTAGTATAACGAAAAAAAGTTCAGATGCAACGAATATTTTGCTATGAACTATACTTTTTTAGTATAAAATCCACTGGATTCTTTTTATAATACATTATGTTAAAACGCTTACAGAAAGGAAACAAAATGGATACGAGAGAATTAAGAGAAGTCTTTATGCGCTTGACCCCTCAAGAAAAAGTTGCCCAGACGATCCAGCTCAATGGTAGTTTGGTCGTAGAAAATGATGTCATGAATACCGGACCGATGCAAGATCTCGGTTTACCAAAAGATTTAAATTTGTATGAAATTGGTTCAATCTACAATGTAAACGATTTTGCTAAATTAAAACGATTGCAGGAAGAGACTTTGAAAAACAGCAAGCACAAAATTCCGCTGCTATTCATGTCAGATGTCATCTATGGGTTTCGGACGATTTTTCCGATTCCTTTAGCTCAAGCCGGTTCCTACGATTTTGCATTGCTTCAGCAAGCAGCAGAGATCACGGCAAAAGAGAGTGCCCGCAATGGCCTCCATGTGATTTTTTCACCGATGCTTGATTTGTCCCGCGATCCTCGTTGGGGAAGAGTAATGGAATCTCCGGGAGAAGATGTTTACACGGCAAAACAATTTGCCAAAAGTGTCGTGACTGGTTATCAAGGAGATATCAGTGAAGGTGTAACCGAAGATCATGTGGCTGCCTGTATCAAGCACTTTGCAGCATATGGGGCACCAGAGGGTGGTCGGGAATACAACACTGTCGATATGTCCAATCAACGACTGTACAATGAATACTTGCAGCCCTATCAAGCTGCCATCGAAGCCCAAACATTGCTTGTAATGACCGCATTCAATGTCTTGAATGGGGAACCTTCCACCGGCAGTAAGTGGTTGAACCGGGATCTTTTACGAGAAAGATTTGGTTTTGACGGCGTTTTGGTCTCCGATCATGCGGCAATCAAAGAACTCGTTCCTCATGGCTATGCAGCCGATGAGCGGGATGCAGCCAAAAAAGGATTGGAAGCTGGTGTGGATTTTGATATGATGACTTCGGTCTATGCCACGCATCTACCAGAACTAATCAAAGAACCTGCTTTTGCAGAATTATTGGATGAAGCCGTTTGGCGCATTTTGGAATTGAAAAATAAACTGGGGCTTTTTGAAAATCCTTATCGAGGGTTAGACAATCCGCATACAGGGGAAATTTTAACCGATGAGGCCAAAGCAGTAGCAACCAAATTAGTTGAAAAAAGTAGTGTCCTGCTAAAAAACAATGGCAGCCTTCCACTGCAGAAAGAACAGAAAGTCGCAGTCATTGGTCCTTATGGAGAAAGCCGCTTGACGCTAGGCTTTTGGGCTTCGGTTAGTGGAAAACCACAAGATGCAATTCCACTGAAAGAAGGATTGTTAAACAACCTTGCTGCCGAGCAGTTAACCTTTGCCCGCGGCTACAATTTATTTGATTCCTACGATGGGTTTGGTCCCTTAAAAGCCGGTATTGAGATGTTGAATGGCCCAATCGAGTCTGAGGATCAATTATTAGCGGAAGCTGTTGCAGCGGCAGAAGATGCCGATGTGATTGTCCTGACTTTTGGTGAACAGTTCTTAGAAAGTGGAGAAGGAGCTTCCCGAGCAAAATTAACGTTACCCGACAAACAAGTTCGCTTGATCGAAGCATTAAAAGCGACCGGCAAGCCAATCGCTGGTGTCTTGTATACCGGCCGTCCACTGGTCTTGACGAATGTCGAACCATTATTCGATAGTTTATTGCTGGTTTGGTATCCGGGGATTATGGGAGGGATCGGAATTGCGAATCTCTTAACAGGCAAAGCCAATCCATCCGCTCGGTTGACCATGACTTTCCCGAGAAGTGAAGGGCAGATTCCAATTTACGGGGCACAGCTTTCAACAGGCCGTCCTTTCCAAGAAGAGAATCCAACGGACCGCTTTATCTCAAAATATCGCGATGAGTCAAATGAGCCGCTGTTTGCCTTTGGTGAAGGACTTAGCTATAGTTCATTCCAAGGGAAATGGCTTGACAGCAACGTCAATGATCAAGGAATCACGTTTACCTATCAGATCAAGAATCAATCGGAACGTGCCGCTGATACCGTGGTTCATGTTTACTTGAAACAACGACCAGCAGCTATCGTGCGACCAGTGAAACAATTAGTCGCCAGTGCCTTTGTTTCGTTGGAACCACAGGAAGAGCGTTCTTTAAATATCGAATTACCGCTGGCAGAGCTTGCCTTTTATGATAATCAAGGTCAGAAACATATAACAAGTGGAAACTATCAGTTCGTTTTAGCGATTGATGGAAAAGAAGAGTCACTTACAGTGACACTATAAGACAAGGAGTGTAAAAAATATGGAAAAGTTAGAAGCAATTTTAAGCAGTAAATTATTGCCAATGTCGCAAAAGTTACAAAGAAACAAAGTCTTAGCCGCACTGATGGAAGGATTTATCCGCACCAGCCCGATTACATTAGGGATCGCATTTATCACAATCGTCGGTAACTTCCCGATTCCTGGCTGGACCGATTACTTAACAAAAATCGGTGTTTTCCAACACGTGGAAGCAATCACCAATGGTGCCACAGGAGTTTTTGCATTATATGTTGTTTATAGCTTAGCTTATTCTTATGCCAAACAGTTAGGGTCAAATGAACGTAATTCAGCAATTATTTCTTTAGCTAGTTTCATTATGTTGATGCCTCAAACGATTGCAACAACTGTGATGCAAGATGGTCAAGCAGTGGAACAAACCATCGGCGCATTGAAATTGGACTTCTTGGGTGGCCAAGGACTCTTTATTGGGATGTTGACAGCATTATTAGTGACTCGTTTCTATGCCTTTTTGTCTAAGAAAAATATCATGATCAAATTGCCTGACAGTGTACCGCCAATGGTGACACAATCCTTAGCACCAGTCTTCGTTGTGACAATCATTTTCGTTTTGGTATTTATCATTCGCGTTTTATTTGGTCTAACAGCATCTGGATCAGTCTTCCAATTCTTTATTGATGTCGTGAACGCACCATTGAATTCGTTAGTCGCTAGTCCACTTTCCATCATCATCATCATGGAAGTATTGGCTGTCTTATGGTTCTTCGGTATTCACAACGCGGTGTTACAAGGACCTCTTGGCGCGATCAGTATGACAATGGTGGTTTCAAATATTGCTGCTTACCAACAAGGACAAGAATTGCCTTATTTGGTTCCATCCGTGATTTACATGGGCATGTACGCTGCAGGATTCATGGGATTTGTTACTTTCTTTATGATTCGCAGCAAATCAGCAAAAATGAAACAATTAGGTAAACTATCGTTCATTCCATCTATTTTCAATATTACTGAACCAATCATGTTTGGGATGCCGATTATTTTGAACCCATTGTTCTTTATTCCGCAAGTATTCACGCAATTGATCGCTGGTTTTGTAACATGGGGATTGGTTACAACGATCTTACCAATCAATTTGAATCCAACGATGAGCCTATTGCCATGGACTACACCAACATTTATCAAAATGCCTTTCTCAGGGGGCATCAACTACACAATTCTAATGGTCATCTGTATGTTGATCGGTATTGTGATGTGGTACCCATTCTTGAAAATCGCTGACAAGAAAGAGTATGAGTTAGAACTTGAAGCGGAAAAAAATAAAGCCAACGAAACAGCAATTGAAAGAACAGCAGAAGAAATTCAAGCGTAATTAAAGGAAGTGGGAAAAATGCATCAATTAAGTATCGATGTTGGCGGAACAAAGATCAAAACTGGTTTGGTCCAACAAGATATCGTCACTGAAAAGAAGAACTTCCCAACACCTCAATCTATTGAAGGGTTTTCTGAATTGTTAAAAAGCATCATCAGTGACTATTCAAAAAGCCATTCATTCAAGAAAATCGCTTTTTCAGTACCAGGTTCGGTCAACGAATCCGGTACTGTCTTCTTTGGTGGCGCATTGCCTTATCTAAATGAAGTCAACTTAGGTCAGCTAATTGGAAACCTCGATCTTACGGAAGATTATCAAGTATCCGTTGAGAACGATGCCAAGGCAGCCACATTAGGAGAAATGACTTGGGGGCATTTACAAAATGTAACCAATGGAGCAGCGATTATTTTAGGGACCGGTGTGGGTGTTGGACTGTGTATCAATGGTCAGCTTTACAAAGGAAGTCACTATCAAGCAGGAGAGGTCAGCTTCATGATCCGAGACCGGCGGATTGCCGGTCCAGATTCATTTGTTGGTATCGGACTCTCCGCTGTTGGATTGATCCAAAAATTAGCGGAAGCATTACAAGTCACAAACGATGGACCGACTGTGTTTCAAACATTGACGGACTCTGATAACCAAACGGCACAGGATCTCTTTCTTGGTTATTGCCAAGAGGTCGCCGTTCTCTGTTTTGACATCCAATGCCTATTGGATATCGACAAAATCGTGATTGGCGGCGGGATCAGCCAACAGCCGAAACTAATTGCAACCATCCAAAGCTGCTATCAGCGGCTACTAAAAGCAGCACCAATCATTGAACAAACATTACGACCAATCAACATCGAAGCGGCCAAGTTTCAGGCAGATGCAAATTTGATTGGCGCGGTAAAGGAGTAAATGTATGAGTAAATTTCCAAATGATTTTTTATGGGGGGCATCAACCAGTGCCTATCAAGTAGAAGGGGCTTGGGATACAGATGGAAAAGGTCCTTCTGTCCAAGATGTCAAAGAGATTCCTGCTGGAACCACAGATTTTAAAGTGGCTTCAGATCATTACCATCGCTATGAAGAAGATGTCAAACTGTTCAAAGAACTAGGGATGAAAGCCTACCGTTTTTCTATTTCATGGAGTCGTGTCATGCCAAATGGCGTCGTTAATCCAGCAGGTTTGGCATTCTATCAGAAATTGATCGATTTATTGCTTGAAAACGAGATTCAGCCGGTCGTCACAGTTTTCCATTTTGACTTACCTGTTTATATCGCTGAACAAGGGGGTTGGGAAAATCGGGAAACGATCCAGGCCTTTGCAGACTACTGCCAAGTGCTGTTTGAACACTTTGGTGACAAAGTACCATTATGGCAAACCATCAATGAACAAAATGTGATGGCATTAGCTGGTTCTGTCATCGGTACAAGCCAAAAGAGTATGAAAGAAAAATTCCAAGAAAATCATCATATGCTGGTGGCACAAGCGTTAGTCACGAAGCAATTCCATGCAGGAAACTTTACCGGGAAGATTGGACCAGCGCCAAATATTGCCAGTGTATATCCAGCTTCGGATAAGCCTGAAGATCAGATGGCCGCTTTATACATGAGCGCATTGAGAAATTGGTTGTTCCTTGATGTGGCCGTTTTTGGGAAATACAATCACAATGCTTGGCACTTATTGGAAACCATTGGTGCCGCACCAGAAGTTACGGCAGAAGATCGACAAATCCTTCTTGACGGCACTTGTGACTATATTGCATTGAATTACTACAACACGATGACCGTCAGCAGTTATTATCAGAAAGAAAATAAAATCGATCAGCAATCAGGCTTTGGGATTCCAGGGTTCTTCCAAGCAGTTGAAAATAAAAATCTACCAATGACTGAATTTGGCTGGCCCATTGACCCAGAAGGGTTCCGTTTCACATTGAATGAAGTTTATTCTCGCTATCGGTTGCCGATTTTGATTACCGAAAACGGTATCGGAGCCAAAGACGTTTTAACAGAAGATGGACAGGTGCACGATCAATACCGCATTGATTATCTGCAGCAGCATATTGCTCAAATGGAATTAGCCGTCAAAGATGGCGTCGAAGTGATTGGGTATTGTCCTTGGAGTGCCATCGATTTGATCAGTACCCATGAAGGCATCACGAAACGTTATGGCTTCATTTATGTCAATCGCACAGAAGATGATTTGTTGGATTTAGCCCGAGTGAAAAAAGATAGTTTTTACTGGTATCAACAAGTGATTGCACAAAATGGATTAGGAGAGTAAGTTATGTACATGCAAGAATACTCTTTCGATGAAGCAGCAGGGGCAGGACTAACCGTTTACCTTCATGAAGAAAAACCGGAGTTTGCTCGTGTCGGCAAACGACCATTCATTTTAGTGATTCCCGGAGGAGGCTACTCCTTTTGTAGCGAACGGGAAGCTGAACCCATTGCATTGAATTTTCTTGCTCAAGGGTACCATGCCGGGGTGCTTCGTTATCATGTTGGGGAGTTTCGCAGTTTTGATGCTTCCTTGCAAGATGCGCAGGAAGCACTAGCTAAAATCGCCGAATTGAGTGCTGGAGCATGGCCTTCGATCGATGCAGAGAAAATCGCTGTAATTGGTTTTTCTGCCGGTGGTCATTTGGCGGCGGCATTATCGACGCTTTCTGAGAGGAAACCCAGTCTTTGTATTTTAGGTTATCCTGCGATCTTACAATCTTTTGCAAAAGTCATGCAAATTGAGGCTCCGTCATTAGAAGCCTGTGTGACACCAGAAACACCGCCCACATTTGTCTTTTCGACCTTTGAAGACAATGTGGTACCGATTGAAAATTCACTTTTATACTTGCGGGCATTGGAAGAAAATGAAGTGCCCTTTGAAACGCATCTTTTTCAAAAAGGCAAACACGGTCTTTCATTGGCAACAAAGCGTTTCGGTAATCGTGAAGAAATGATCGATCCTCGCTTTGGTCGCTGGTTCGACGAGTGTGTGGAATGGTTGGAAATCAATTGGGAAGAGACAGTGACTGTTGAAATGCCAGCAGACCTTGCGGATTGGCCCATCACAGCCTTGATCAAAGAACCAGCAAATCTCACGTTATTGGCCAGCAGTTTTCCAAGTTGGCAAGAGAAAAGTACCTTTAAAATCGTAAAAAACTTCAGTTTGCAACAGTTGACTGCCATTATTCCAGAGCGTTTCTCACAAGCACAATGTGAGCAGTTAGTTGCACAGCTGGTGGATCCAAGGAGAGGAGAAACACAATGAAAGCATGGCTCGTTCATGAAAGCTATAAAGCAGCCACGACACCTTTTGCTGAGGTGCCAGCTGAACTATCAACGGTGAAAGGGTGCAAAAATAGTTTTGCCGCTTGTCAACTGTTACTGCATGATGGCAAGCGAAACCATTTTATTTTGGGACGTGAATTTGCGATCCCAGATGAAATCGAAATCCCTATGTACCGGATCGAAATCACTAGCGAATTGCCGGTTACGAGTCAATTTGTAGGCTATTATACCGGACAGCAGGAAATCGATTTTGCGGATAAATTGCTGGACCAAACAGCCAAAACCTATCCAGGAGATCGGATGGCGGCAGTTTATTTAGAATTCCCATTGGATCAGTCCATTGCAGCAGGCAGCTATCCGGTGGAGATCGCTATTTACCGCTCCCAATTGGCCGGTGCTGATTCACTTGTTTTAAGCAAAAAAATCACGGTGGAAGTTTCCGCATTTGAATTTCCGGCAGATTACCGCGATGGCTTTAACTTAGATGTTTGGCAACAGCCATCGATTCTTGCGCGAACGTATGATGTACCGTTGTGGAGTGAACAACATTTCTGTCTGTTAGAGGAAATGGCTGCAAGTTTGGCCAAAATCGGTCAAAAGGCGATTACTGTGATTGCCGGTGAAATTCCTTGGAAAGGTTGGTTTAATTATATCGTCAAAGACTATCCAGCGAATCTCTATGAGTATTCAATGATCAAAGTCAATAAGACAGAATCAGGGGCTATCACCTGTGATTTTTCTGTCCTGGATCGGTATTTGAATTGTTTCTTTCAAGCAGGGGTTGATCAAGAGATTGATGTTTTCGGTCTGTTAGGTGTTTGGCAGCCGCCTTTCTTCCCGGTAGTGCCTATTGACTATCCGGAGGCATTAGTGGTTCGCTACTTAGATGAAGCGACTGGCAAAATGATGTTTATTCAGCAGAAAGCAGATTTGCAAAACTACATTGGACAAGTTTTTGCCCACTTTAAAGAGCTGGGTGTCTGGGAAAAAGTTCGGATCGTTTCCGATGAACCAAAAAAACATCAGATCAACCTGTTCAAAGAGTCGCTTGCTGAATTAAAAGCAATCGATGAGACGCTGCAAGTCAAAGTCGCTTTTGACAAAGAGGATGTCTTGACGGAACTTTTGCCATTGGTGGATTATCCCGTGACTTCTTATTACTGTACCTGCAATCATTACCAAGAGTTGAGTCAAAGTCATTCAGGAAAAACCCAGTATTATGTCTGCAATTACCCAGACAAGCCGAATACATTCCTGCATAGTCCGTTACTTGAAACTCGCGTTCAAGGGATCTTGGCCCACCATTTTAAAACCGATGGGCTTTTGCGCTGGGCCTACAATTGCTGGCCAGAAAATGCGCGGGAAGATATTCGCTACAACACAAGTTCGCTGCCGATCGGCGATATGTGCTTGATCTATCCAGCTTACTCCGGACATTTGGCACTGTCGCTACGCTACAAGCAGTTACAGCGGGGAATCGAAGATTTCTATCTGATCAAGCAAGCGGAAGCACAGCAACCGAAACCGACAGCCGAACTACTGGATACTTTTTTGGCAAACCCGAATAGTCAAGAGTGGATGGTGGATAGTCACCACAGCCATGGGGATGTTTTCCAACAAACAGCATCTGACTATGAGACTCTCCGTGACGCGCTATTAACAATAATCACAAAATAAATCAAAGGACCACGAATCCTTAAGGATTCGTGGTCCTTTTTTTCAAAAATTGCAAGAAAAACGCGTTTTTTCACGAAATGAGCGTTTCGTTTTTCATTTGGTGAACATTCCTCTACACTTTTAAGTAAGGTCATGGTTCAACATGACGAGCATAAAAATAAGGAGGAAATGAACATGTCAGAAAAGATCACTGATCCATTAACGAAATATTATAACGGTACCTTTGAAAAACAGGAACAGGAAGCCCCAGCAGTTCAAGGAAAGATGCAGCCTGTACCCGATTGTGGCGAAACCAGCTACAATGGCTCAGGACGTTTGGCAGGACGGAAAGCATTAGTCACAGGTGGTGACTCGGGTATCGGCCGGGCAGCAGCGATTGCTTTTGCTAAAGAAGGTGCAGATGTTGCAATCAACTATTTGCCTTTTGAAGAAGAGGATGCCCAAGAAGTGAAGGCTGTCATCGAAGCAGCGGGCCAAAAAGCCGTATTGATCCCTGGCGATTTGAAAGACGAATCTTTTGCCCGTCAATTGGTGCATGATGCAGCGAAAGCATTAGCTGGATTAGATATTTTGGTCTTGAATGCTGGTATGCAGCAGGCGGTCAAAGATATCAAAGACTTGACTACCCAACAAATCACCGACACGTTTACGACAAATATCATTTCCATGTATTGGACGGTTCAAGAAGCCTTAGATTATTTACCGGCAGGAGGCAGTATCATTACCACTACTTCTATCCAAAGTGCAGAACCTAGTGCTCATCTGTTAGACTATGCAGCGACCAAAGGGGCGATCACTTCCTTTAGTAAAGGATTGGCAGCGCAATTGAGCTCAAAAGGGATTCGTGTGAATACAGTGGCACCAGGACCAATCTGGACACCATTGCAAATCTCCGGGGGTCAACCACAATCAGCGATTCCTGAATTTGGCCAAAAAGAATTATTAAAACGGGCAGGTCAACCAGTTGAATTAGCGCCGGTATATGTCTTCTTAGCATCAGATGAAGCCAGTTATGTCACTGGACAAGTTTATAGTGTAACTGGCGGCAGCTTCTTCGCCTAAGACAAGTTTCAAACAAAAACGCAGCAGGACTGCGACACTTGCAGCAGTGAAAAGCACCATTAGGAAATTCTTCTAGACCAAAGACACAGGGACTGTGGCATCAGTCAGCATCCAACAAGTGAAACCGAATCATATATACGGTTCGGATAGTATTACTTGTTGGAGACTTATGGCACAGTTCCTTTCCTACGATTAGTCAAGGGAAACGAAAAAGAGTGTCAATTTAATTTTATTAATATGATTGTTAAGTATCTTTACCCATGTCAAATAACCCTCACTT
>NZ_JALAHI010000061.1 GCF_022711995.1 Enterococcus sp. | reverse complement strand
GCAAACAAGGTGGGGATGCAACGACATATGGTGGCGATACGGAAAGGAATTATTGCCACACTACCACTGACTATCGTCGGTTCCTTTTTCACGATACTATTAAATTTTCCTATTGAATCAGTTGCAGCATTTATTGAACCATATCGTGAAGTGTTGGATATTCCGTTTCGCTATACCGTTGGCTTGTTGGCACTTTATGCTACTTTTGGTATTGCCTCTTCACTGGCAAAAAGTTACAAATTGGATTCACTGACAGCAGGGATCTTGGCAACGATGTCCTTTTTGATCACGGCAGCCCCACCTATTCGAGTTTTTGATTCGGTGGAAGGCGTGATCGACGCTGGACGATTTATCAATATCGCTAATCTAGGGTCTGGCTCATTGTTTGGTGCGATCGTTACGGCTATTTTATCAGTGGAGATTTATCGCTTCTTTATTGTCAAAAACATCACCATCAAAATGCCGGATGGCGTACCGCCTGAAGTGACCAATTCCTTCATGGCATTGATTCCTGGAGGTGTGATCCTTGTCTTGTTCTGGGTCATTCGCCACATCATCGGCTTTGATATCAATGGTTTCCTAAGCAACCTTTTGATGCCGTTGAAAGACATTTTAGCAGGTAATAGTTTGTTTGGCGGTTTATTGACGGTTTTCTTGATTTGTTTCTTCTGGGTTCTTGGTATTCATGGTCCAGCAATCATGGGGCCAGTGATTCGTCCTTTCTGGGATATCTCCATTGCAGAAAATATGGAAGCATTTCAAGTATCCGGTAATGCCCATGAACTACCAAATATTTTTACTGAGCAATTTTTACAATGGTTTGTTTGGATCGGTGGCGCAGGTACGACGCTAGCACTTGTCGTTCTATTCTTATTCTCAAAATCAAAATATTTGAAACAATTAGGTCGTCTGTCGATTTTACCAGGTATTTTCAATATTAATGAACCAGTCATTTTTGGGGCGCCTATCGTGATGAATCCGATTCTGGGAATTCCATTCCTTGTAGCACCGTTGATCACTACAACGATTTCTTACTTTGCGACAACAACGAAGATCGTTCCAATGATGGCAGCTCGGTTAGGCTTTGCCATTCCGGCACCGATCGCTGCTTGGATGAGTACCAACTGGAGTGTGGCTGCGGGAATTCTCGTTGTCATCAACTTTTTGATCACATTAGCGATCTACTATCCATTCTTTAAAGTTTTTGAAAAACAACAATTGGATCGTGAACAAGAAGAAGCTCAACAATAATCAATTCCTAGGCGTTCCTTGCGATAATGCGATAATAAAAATCTTCAAAACGATGACCGCTAAGTGACCACAGCTAGGTGCTTTGAGAGGAGTGCCATGCGGCAGCGAGCACCAAGCTGCCGCATGGCAAATCAATTGAGTGAAAGGAAGTCTTTCATTAGTAGAAATGATGCAAGAAGAAGCTGAGTTTCAAAAGAAAGGGTAACAAAATGACGATTATCTATGCATGTTTTTTATTTCTCGGATTACAGATTTGGTTAGCAAGAAACGGGGCATTTATCAAAGGGATTCGCTTGCGGACCCTTATTGGCGGATCCCTAGTCTTGTTAGTCGTTGCTACTTTAGCAATAGGACGGACAACAATTGCCCCTGTGTGCTTAACAACACTGAGTGTTGGTTGCAGTACGTTGTTGATCACAAAATTTTCTCAATTTGGTGAGCAGAAGGAGTTAAAAAAATGAAAAGACAACTGGGAGTTTCCATTTATCCAGATCACAGCAATAGTGAAGAAGACAAAGCGTATTTGGAATTGGCGCAACGCTACGGATTTAGCCGAATTTTTATGAGTATGCTGGAAGTGACCGATGGAAAAGAAATGGTGCGCAAGAAATTCAAAGAGATTTTGACATTTGCCAAATCCCTTGGCTATGAAACGATTTTGGATGTTGCGCCATCAATCTTTGAAGAGCTGGAAATTTCATACGATGATTTGACTTTTTTCCATGAATTAGGTGCGGATGGGATCCGTTTAGATCTAGGCTTCGATGGTAGCAAAGAAGCGATGCTGACTTACAATCCCTTCGAATTGGCCATCGAGTTGAACATGAGCAATGATGTCGCCTATTTAGACAACATTTTGACCTATCAAGCCAACTTGCCTTTCTTATATGGCTGTCATAATTTCTATCCTCAAGAAGGCACAGGACTGCCTTATGAATTCTTCGAGAAATGCAGTCAGCGTTTCAAAGCAAAAGGCATTCGGACTGCCGCGTTTATTACATCTCAATCCGCAAAAATTGGCCCATGGGATATCAATGATGGATTACCAACATTAGAAATGCATCGGCATTTACCAGTAGAAATTGCGGCAAAACACCTCTTTGCGACTGGATTGATCGATGATGTGATTATTGGCAATGCCTATGCTTCAGAAGCAGAACTTGCGGCACTAGGCGCCATCAATCGTTACCAAACAGAATTTTCGGTAACATTTTCACCAGAGTGTAATGATTGCGAGCGTGAGATCCTTCTGAAAGAGCAGCATTATCGTCGTGGGGATATTACCGATCGGATGATTCGATCAACCGAAGTTCGCAAAAAATACAAGCAGTTTGATAATCCTGCCCATGACAATCTGGAAGAGTTTCAACCGGGAGACATCGTGATCGGCAACAATGATTTCGGCAAGTACAAAAATGAACTTCAAGTAGTCTTGACGCCCCATCGTGATCCACGAAAAAATAAAGTCGGATCAATCGTCGCTACAGAGCACTTGTTGTTGCCATTTATTCAGCCATGGACCAAGTTTAAATTTACCGAGAGGAATGATTAACATGTTGGATATGATTATCCGCCAGGCACGTACACTCAATGAAGAGGTTTTCGATATTGGGATCAGGCAAGGCAAAATTTGCCAGATCGCAAAAACGATCGAAGCGCCTTCACAAAGGGAGTGGACACTGCTTCCGAATCAGTATCTATCGGCAGGCTGGATCGATGATCATGTCCATTGTTTTGAAGAAATGAGCTTGTATTATGATTATCCCGATCAGATCGGTGTGGCCAAAGGCGTAACGACAGTGATCGATGCGGGAACGACAGGAGCGGAAAATATCCATCGCTTCTATGACTATGCGCAAGCAGCCAAGACGAATGTCTTTGCATTGGTCAATATTTCCAAATGGGGTATTGTGGAACAAGATGAGTTAGCCGATCTATCCAAAATCAAAGGAGATCAGATCACAAAAGTCTTAAATGAATTTCCTGATTTCATTGTCGGGTTGAAAGCCAGAATGAGTAAGACGGTGATTGGCGACAATGGCATCACCCCATTAAAATTAGCAAAAAACATCCAGAAAGAACACCCCGGTCTGCCACTGATGGTCCACATCGGTTCTGCACCCCCCGATTTGTCGGAGATCATGTCTTGTTTAGAAGAAGGGGATGTTCTGACCCATTGCTTTAACGGCAAAGACAATGGCATTTTGGATCCTCAGCAAGATATAATCAAATCCTTTGTTTGGCAAGCGTATGAACGCGGAGTTGTCTTTGACATTGGCCATGGTACAGATAGTTTCAATTTTCATGTCGCAGAAAAAGCACTTGCTGCTAACTTGAAAGCTGCTTCTATCAGTAGTGATATTTACATTCGAAATCGGACCAAGGGACCGGTTTATGATTTGGCGACGACGATGGAAAAGTTAGCCGTTATCGGTTATAGTTGGCAGGAAATCATTGAGAAAGTGACAGTCGCGCCAGCCCGTCAGTTTCATTTATCCGGAAAAGGTGCCATCGAAGAAGGATTAGATGCCGACTTTACAATTTTTGAATTTAAAGATGCAGCCAAAGAATTGATTGATTCAAATGGCAACCGGCGGATCATTGATCGACAGATCATTCCATTGAAGACCATTATTGGAGGAAAAGTATATGACACTGAATGTAACTAAACTTGGCTTGAAGCAAGTCATCAATGCTTCCGGAAAAATGACGATTTTAGGCGTTTCCAAAGTGAGTGAAGGGGTCTTAGCGGCCCAGCGTTTTGGCGGCGAACACTTTTTTGAGATGAGTGATTTAGCTGTTAAAACAGGGGCTTATTTGGCTAAGCTGCTTCAAGTAGAAGATGTTCAGATCGTTTCTTCTGCCTCTGCCGGAATTGCCCAATCGGTGGCAGCAGTCATTGGACAAGGCTCTTTATTCCACCTTTATCATCCTTTTTCAGACAAAATTCAGCGTCGGGAAATCATCTTGCCAAAGGGGCACAATGTAGACTATGGCACCCCGGTCGAACTAATGGTTCAACAAGGTGGCGGCCAAGTCGTTGAAGCAGGCTATGCCAATATGTGTTCTGCAGACCATATGTCACAGATGATCAGTCCCCAGACAGCTGCGATTCTCTACATTAAAAGCCACCATACGGTACAAAAAAGTATGCTTTCAGTCAAAGAAGCTGCTCAAGTCGCAAAACAGGCAGGTCTCCCATTGATCATGGACGCTGCAGCAGAAGAAGATCTCTTTCGCTATATCCAAGAGGGGGCAGATCTAGTGATCTATTCCGGAGCGAAGGCGTTGTCTGGACCAAGTGCAGGTTTAGTGATCGGTCGAAAAGAACTTGTAGAGTGGGTCAGACTGCAATCCAAAGGGATCGGTCGTTCCATGAAAATCGGTAAGGAAAACATCTTAGGTCTTACACAGGCAGTGGAAGAATACTTGGCTGAAGGAAGTGAATCAGGCGCTTCGATGCAGCAGCGCTTAGAACCATTTATCGCAGCGCTTAATCAAATCGCTGGCTTGTCTGCAGACATTGTCCAAGACGGTGCAGGACGGGATATTTATCGTGCTCGTCTGCGTGTCAAAAGCGGTCAGACAGCGCTAGAAGTGATCAAGAAATTAAAAGCAGACGAACCAGCCATCTACACACGAGAATACCAAGCGAATCATGGCATTATTGAGTTTGATATTCGAGCAGTCACTGACACAGAAATGCAGCTGATTGCCAATCGTTTAAAAGAAATCATGAATCCGGAGGAACCAAAAGAATGAAAAAAGCCCCATCTTATTTAGAAGATCGAATTTGTTTGAATGTTTTAGCGAATTCGGTTGAAAACGCCAAGGAATGTTTTGAAGCAGCCGAAGGAAAGATTTTATTGGGCGTTCTTTCCAAAAATTATCCCACAGATGAAGCGGCAATCGAAGACATGAAAAAATACCAAGAAGAAATAGAAAATGCATTATCAGTTGGTCTCGGTGCTGGTGATCCAAATCAGAGCGAGATGGTTTCGCGGATCTCTGGTGTGTTGCAACCACAACATGTCAATCAAGTATTCACAGGTGCAGCGACGTCGCGGGCTTTGCTTGGACAAGATGAAACCATCGTAAATGCATTGGTTTCACCAACTGGTAAAGTTGGTTTTGTCAATATTGCCACAGGACCATTAAGTTCACAGGCAGAACCTGCCGAAGTGCCCCTTGAAACAGCGATTGCTTTATTAAAGGATATGGGCGCTAGTTCAATCAAATATTTCCCTATGAAAGGAATGGCCCACAAAGAAGAATATCAAGCGGTAGCCAAAGCTTGCGCAGCCCATGATTTCTATCTTGAACCAACCGGTGGGATTGATTTGGATAACTTTGCGGAAATCCTGCAGATTGCTGTGGATGCAGGGGTCAAGAAAATCATTCCTCACGTTTATAGTTCGATCATCGATCCAGAAACAGGAGATACCCGTCCGGAAGATGTGAAACGATTACTGGAGATGATGAAAGAGTCATTGAAGTAAGAGTGAAGGAGGAATCGTGATGCGCATTGGTGCATACGGCGAAGTCATGCTGCGCTTGACACCGCCTGAATATCGGACATTGGAGCAAACCCATTCCTTGCGAATGGATTTTACTGGAACGGGCGTAAATATTTTAGGGAATTTAGCGCACTTCAATCTCTCTGCCTCCTTATTGACGAAAGTACCTAAGAATCGTTTAGGGGATGCAGCAAAAGCCAATTTACAAACTTATGGCATCAAGACAGACTATATTGGACAAGCCCACAACCACATCGGCAGCTATTTTGCTGAAGTAGGATTCGGTGCTCGTCCTACTTATGTGACGTATCAAAATCGTCGCGGTAGTTCATTTGGTGTCTCTAAACCAGAGGATTATCCCATTGATGCCTATTTGGAAACCATCGATCTTTTGCATATTTGCGGGATTTCATTAAGCCTGACCGAAGAGACCTGGCAAACGGCGCTTGCATTAGCAAAAGGTGCAGCTTTGAAGAAAATCAAGGTTTGCTTCGATTTTAATTTTCGCCCGAGTCTCAATTTGGAAAAAGGGCAGCAAGAAGTTTTAAGGGAACGGTATGAAGCGATCTTGCCCTATTGTGATCTAGTATTTGGCTCTGTTAGAGATTTGCACGGCCTTTTAGGATTTGGCGATCAATTGCCGATTGATGGGGCGGAGGAAGAGCAAATCATCCGCGGGTTCATGGCACAGTACGACATCGAATGGTTCACCGGAACGAGACGAATCGCCAGCGAAGACAAGCAGTTTATCAGTGGAATCATTTATACAAAAACAGATCATGTGGAGACAGCCCCTCAATTGTTGCAGATTCTTGATCGCATTGGTGCCGGTGATGCCTATGCAGCCGGGATTCTTTTAGGATATGCAGAGAAATGGTCGTTAGCAAAAACGGCAAATTTTGCTATCACTAATGCTGTTCTGGCACACACCATGTTAGGGGATGTGCCCCTGATTACACGGGAACAAGTGGAACAAGTTTTGGAAAATCCCGGAGTCGATTTGATTCGTTGAGTTCTCTTTCAGGACCAAGGAGTATATAAAAAATCATCCAACAGCAGGCTCTTGCTGGCTAACGACGGCCACAAGCAGAGCTTTTCGTTGGATGATTTTTGTTTGAATACTGAAGCAAGACAAGTGCTTGGATCGCTGTAGTGGTAACTGACTATTGATGGAGGCAAGAGTTTATTGATTTAAATAACGTTCAGCTTTCTTTTCGGGAATCACCCAAAGAAGCAAGACGATGCTATCCAGACCAATCACAAATAATGGATGGATCAGCCAACCTAGAAGCAGAGCTAGCAAGTTGATGAAAAGGGTAAAGTACAACTTTTTGTAATGGCGAAATAATTTTCTGATGACTGGATTGTTTTGGCTTTCTCGGCTCAATGCCCGACCTAATAAATAATAGCTAAAATCAGTCAAGAGAATCACGGCACCATAGAGCATTTGGGGAGCTGCAGACAGCGGATATTGACTGACCCATGATGTCACGAATGGAAAAAGCGACAGCGAGAGAATCAGTAAATGGTTGGCCCATAATGTCCATCCATCGATATGTTCGGTCACTTGGAAGAGATGATGATGATTGTTCCAATAAATCGCCAGCATCACAAAACTGATTAGATAGATAATAAACTGATGTTCAATCCCTAAGAATGCCTGAAAAGTATCATTTTTAGGTTGATGAAGTTCTAAGACCAGCAAAGTCATCACGATCGCAATGACTGCATCCGTAAAGGCCTCGATGCGGTTCTTTGACATATCCTTCTCCTTTCCAGATTCCAGATAGTAAATCACTGTTAGTTTACGCCAAGAGGCATTTCTCGTCCATCAAAGAGAATCGTCAACCCCAAATAGGAGAAAGCCTCTTTAAGATTTGGGGCTGCCACTTTTTCTGTTCTGAGCGAGAACACCAACGCATAGAGGGCCGATTTGACTTAGATTCAAAAAACGAATCCTACCGGCCCTCAACAAAGCGTCTTGTGGGAAGCGGTAGGATTCGTAGAAAACCTCTATGTTATTCGGATGAATTATTGTTTGACATTTAGGGTCAAATCAAATTGAGAAGGGTGGATATAGCGCAAGTGGGGTCCTTGGTTGTCAGCGATCGTCAACTCAATCAGTTCACTGCTGATTTTTTTGATGTCCGTGATCGGATGGCCTTGAACGTCACGAAGTTCAATGGTGGCTTCTGGATATGTAGCTTTAAGCTGATTGTATTTTGCGACAAAGGCATTGACGATCGCGGCAGATGAGGTTAGTTCAGTATATTCAGGCATTTTCTTCCTCCTTATCGATAAAACTGATTTTCTTAGTGGGTATCGGCTAATACACCGTATAAAAACAAGTCGATTGACTGGTAGAGCTCTGTTTCTTTTTCGGCTGAATCTAAGTATGATGCGATGAGGATAAACATTTGACTCACAACAAATTGGTAGGAATGGTCCTTACGTAATTTTAATTCACTGGTTTGAAAAAGTCGGATAAAGGGTTGCTGATAGTTTTCTTTCCAGATCAGATAAAGTTTTCTGGCGGTTTCTTCTGAAACGGTGTGCTTGATATCATCCATCATTAAGTAGAAATTGAATGGATGCCGTTTTTGCAAGAATCGTGCCATACGCTGCAGTTTTTCCGCTAAGGCGTAGCTGGGATCATCCACGATTCGGTATAAGTTTTCAGATACATCGGTGGCTAATCTGGCAAGAACGCCATAGTAAATATCTTCTTTTCTCTTGAAATGATAATACAAATTTGGTTGGGTAATCCCTAACAACTCTGCGATTTGCCTAGTTGATGTTGCTTTGTATCCTTGCTGCATAAACAACTGCTCAGCGACGTCTAGAATCTCATCTTGCATAGCTTTCACTCCGGTAGATTTTTATCTGCTGTTTGGCAGAACGCAATAAGTACGCTTTTCTTTGAATAGAGACAACATTCTTTTTGAGAAATACCTGATACTTTTTCTCACGAATCACTGTCAATAGTTCACGGTAGATCAGTAAAGCAGCCATCAATGCTTCCTGACAATCTTCGTCGATTTGAGGCATCATGAGGGTTGCTTCCTCATATTGTTTTTCAGCTATTTCTGCTTCAAACTCCCAAAGACGGATAAAGGAGGCGGTGACCTTTTTTTGCTTTATCTGTTGAGGGGTTACAGCAAATCGCTCCATCGTTTCTTTAGGTAAATACAGTCGATTCATCGCAAGATCTTCCCCAATATCCCGCAGAATATTCGTTCGCTGCATCGCTTCCCCCAACTTCTTGGCTGGGGTTTGAATTTCTGCGGCACTGCTGGATAAAATCGGCAGCAGCATCAAGCCAACACTGCCAGCGACATAATAGCTATAATGACTTAAATCCGCCTCCGTTGCCGGCTGCTGAAAATCCAAATCCATTCTCTGTCCTGTGAGCATATCATAAAATGGTTGGAAAGGTAAATCATAGGTTGCAAAGACAACAGAGAGGGCCCGCCAGATAGGCGCATCGAGAACAGTACCAGCTTCTAATTGCTGTAAGCCATGTTGGAGTTCATTCAACAGAGTGAGGTCTTTGAAACGATCAATGGCATCATCTGCTTGGCGACAAAAGGCATAGATAGCAAATACAGAACGTGCTTTATCTTTTGGTAATTGTGAAAACGCACTGTAAAAACTTTTTGAATGTTTTTTGATGACTTCCTCACAGGAAGCAAAATCCTCGGAATATTTATCAAAGAGATTCCTACTTTTATTGATCATCTTTTAATAACTCCTCTACGGCCAGCTTTGCGCTTTGCATCACGATAGGCACACCGGCTCCTGGGTGAGTGCTGCTGCCGCAAAAATACAAACCTTCGGCATAAGCAAATTTATTATGGGGCCGATAGTAATTGCTCTGAGACAACGTCGGTTTTAATCCAAAAGTCGCTCCATTATAAGCATTGTAACGCTCTTTAAAATCTTGCGGTGTATAATGGGTTTCAAAAACAATGTGTTCGTCGATGTCGCTAAAAATCGTTTTTTCCTTTAATGTATGGATGATCTTATCCCGATAGTTCTTGACTGTACTCGGTTGCCAATCATCAAATTTAGACAGTTCGGGAACGGGCACCAACACATACAAGCCTTCATGTCCCGCGGGTGCTAGTGAAGCATCTTTTAGTGTGGGACGATAGAGATAGAAGGAGGGATCCTCCGGTAAAACCCCTGTTTCAAAAAGATCATCGACATTTTTTTTGAAGTCTTCGGCAAAGTAGATACTATGCAGTCCATTGGCATCATATTTTTTATCCAAACCTAGATACAAGAGAAAACACGAACAAGAATAGGCCATTTGGCTGATTTTTTTATTGGTATATTTGCCCCGTTTTTTTTCATCTGGGATCAATTCTTGCATCGCATAAGGAAAATCAGCGGCACAGACAATCGCATCTGCTGAATGGATGTGCCCATTTAGACGTACCCCTGTTGCTCGCTTGTTTTCGATGATCAGTTCTTCGATCGGTGAGTCATAATGAATCACGCCGCCTAATTCTTCAAATAAGCGAGCCAGCGAAGTCGCTAATGTATACATACCTCCCTTAATGAAATAGACCCCATAGAACAACTCGATCATGGGAATGATCGTATAAAGAGAGGGCCCTTGATAGGGGGAAACCCCGATATACAAGGTTTGAAAAGCCAATGACTTGCGCAAGCGGTCATCTTTGACAAATTTTGAGATAGAGGTGTAGGCATCATTGAATGTTTTCAATTTTAGGCCTGCCCAGAGGGATTTAGGATTATAAAAATCCCAGAATCCTCGGAATGATTTCGTGATGAAGGCTTCTTTTGCGATCACGTAGCGTTTATAAATATCTGCTAGAAAAGCAAAATAACCTTGGGCATCCTCTTCGGAAATTTCTTCTAATGTTTTAGTAAGTTCAATCAAATCATTCGAAAAGGTAAGAGGGGCTTCGTCAGAAAAATAAAGCTGCAGCATTGGGTCCACTTTTTCCATTGGAATATAGTCATCTGGATCCACCCCGCACAGCTCAAAAATTTCCCGATAAATCTCCGGCATCATGACAATAGTCGGTCCCACATCAAAGGTGAATCCTTTTTCTTTGATCTGGTTCATTTTGCCGCCAGGCTGACTTTCTTTTTCATACAATGTGACGGAATAACCGGCTTTTTGCAAACGAACGGCTGCGGAGAGTCCTGCAACACCGCCACCAACAACAATTATTTCTTTCATGGGAACTCCTTTTGTTTGTCTTGATAGTTGATCAATCCTGCTGTGACTTGGTGTGCTCTTTTTCTTTTAAGACACCGTCTTCCATTACAAGCACCCGATCACAATAATCAGTTAACCGGGTATCATGGGTCACCATAATCGTGGCTTTATTTTTTTCTTTGGTTTCTTGCGCTAAGATTTTGACTACTTCATAAGCTTTTTCAGAATCCAGACTGGCTGTTGGTTCATCCGCCAAAATAATTGTTGGGTCATGATACAACGCTCTAGCGATCGCTACTCGTTGACGTTCACCACCGGAGAGATCTTCAGGGTATTTGTTTTGCAATTTATCGATCCCTAATTGGGTAAATAAGTCTTGGGCAGACTGGGTTTTATCCTCTTTGCTGACTTTGTCGACTAATTTCAATTGTTTTTTCACAGTCAAGAAAGGGACTAGATTAGAAGCCTGCAGAATAAACCCAATCTCTTTGAATCGTAATTTGGCACGATTCTTTTCTTTTTGTTCACTGAACGGCTGATTATTGATCAATACTTCCCCTGCGGTAGGAGCTTGTAGTCCTCCAGCAATGGTTAGAAACGTACTATTTCCAGAACCAGAGGGTCCAATGATTGCGACAAATTCTCCTTTTTCAACGGAAAAATTGGTTTCTTTCAAGGCTTCGATCATCGTATCGCCATCTTTAAAGGTTTTCTTCACATTTTTAAATTCAATTGCACTCATGTTTCTCCTCCTATCCAATTGCTTTCAACGGGTCAATCTTAACGATCGTTCTTACAGAGAAGAAGGCCCCGACAATCGCAATCAAAATCATCAATACACTGATACCTGCAAAAAAGAGACTATTTACTTGGAAGGGCACAGCTTGCGGCAGAACCAATGAAGTACCGATCGTTGCCGCCAATCCTACCAAAACACCAACGGTTGCTAAAAGGAAAGTTTGGGCGATCACAGAAAATGCGATGTAACGGCTGGAAATTCCTTGTGCCTTCATAACACCAAAAATATCAGATTTCTGCATAGTCAAGACATAAATAAAGATCCCAATCACGATGGCCGCAATCACGATTAGAAAACCAATCATAAACCCAAAGGTTAGTACTTGAGCACTGTAACCAGGCAATTCATTGATGAAATCAGTGATTTTGGTAGCCGTTAATTCATCCGGTACTTTATCGACTGTTCCTCTTGTCACGATAGCATTGATCCGGGCTTTATCACTGGTATCTTGTGCTTCAAAACGAATTTCTTGATAAGCGCCAATCGTGGTGTACAAAACCGGTGCGACATTGAAACGGGCATTCTCGGTAAAACCAACGATTTTAAGTTTTTTGTCATTGCCGGCTATTTTGATCGTATCGCCGATTTTTATGTCATACTCATCTTTCAAGCTACTGTCAGCGACGGCCTCCTCATCATTTGTGAAGAGTTCTCCTTCTGTGACTTTTGGCGCCAAAAATTGATCGGGATCAATACCAAAGAAGCTGACATCAACTTTTTCACCACCGGATTCCTTGGTGATCACGCCGGCAGTTTGGGCCAAAACAGCTTTCTCGTCTGCTTTGACTTCATTATAGAGATTGCGAGGGATCATGGACATATTCAAATTGTTATTTGCTTCGTCAGCTAATAAAATCTCTGACGCCGACCATTTATCGACGGCAGTTCGGTTCTCTTGAGCAAGACCATAGGCTAGTCCGGTCAAGAAAAAAACTAAGTAAGCGATCAAAAACATGACACCGGTAACCAGTGCATACCGCAATTTAGAATGGCGGATTTCATTTATTGCTAAAAACATACATCTTCCTCCTAGAAATTTTATCAGGTGATAAAATCAAGTTACCACATTCTTATTCAGCTGCAAAATTTATTGCTTTGGCATAGATTCTTCCTGCAAAGACCAAACAAGCTGAAAGAAAAACCTAGCAAAAGCGATAGAATAAAAATGTTAATCTCCGGCAATCGATAGAGGATTCAAGCCAAAAGCTGCAAGAAATGCTTTGTTTCCTAATGGCAACTAAGCGTTTCGTTTGAGTAGGGGCAATCACTCCTGATAGACTAATAGTGATATTTTTTAGGAAAGAGGAGATAGTAATGAAACAGTATGTGCGTTTTGGTGTGATGATTTTAGTATCGACGATCGTGATGTTTGGGATGATGTACCTGAATGTTTTTCAATGGGATCATGTTTTTTATAGTCAGACTCGACTATTTATGGCGTTGATGATGGGAGCAGTGATGGCGATGATCATGCTCTTATTTATGTGGAAAATGTACGAAAATAAGAAATGGAATCTAGCAATTTTAGCTGCCAGTGTACTCGTATTTTGCGGTTCGCTTTTCATGGTGCGCTCCCAAACGGCTGTTGATGATGTGAAGTGGATGAAAGCAATGATTCCTCATCATTCGATTGCCATTTTAACCAGTACCAATGCGGCAATCAAAGATCCTGAGGTCAAAGAACTAGCAGATGACATCATCCAAACTCAAAAAGAAGAAATTGAAAAGATGAAAGAAATGATCGAACGACTAGAAAAATGAAACAAAGCCGAATCTTGGCGTCTTAGCTCAAAGATTCGGCTTTTTTCATTCGTTGTTCGTAGCAAGCAGAAAAAGCGCTGTTAAATTTGACCGGATCTGCGAGCATTTCATGGATCTCTGCTAAGCCTGCGATATTTTTTGAATAGTCGAGCCAAAAGGTCAAGTGATGGTGGGGACCATATTTTTGCTGAATGTATTCAAATGCTTCTTGGCAAAGTTTGGCAGGATCGGAAAGCCCCTTTTTCTCGATGGCAAAGTAAATCGTGCGTTCGAGAATCCGATAAAAGTCAAGATCACGATCAGCTTCTGAAATGATTTTGCCATAGATGGATCGTGGCTCATAGGAGAGGGAAGCACGATGATCTTCGACGGCTTCTCCGATGATTTTACGTTGTTCTTTAGTAAAGTAACCCGCTAAAAAAGCATCCGATTCTACCATAAGTCTTGAAGATCGTTCATGATTTTTTCGTCCGTTTAATAGACCAAGATCATGAAAGACAGCAACGGTAGAGACAATGTCTAAATCAACCGATAATGGGGCAGCGATTTCTCTACTATTTTTGAGCACTTGATAGACGTGTTCGGGGGAATGACTGGTATCTAATTGCTTGTATTGCGGAATGATCGTTGTTTCTAAATAATGCATTAGCTGTGGGTTGACCATCAAAAACCTCCATTGGCTTATTTCTTTTTTAGCAAACAACAAATCAATGCTTTATTAAGAATCAACGCATTGATTTGTTGAATCAGCTACTTTCAGTTTAGCAAATAATAGCTGTTGAACAAAGAGGAATCGTGATTCATTTGCTTGAATGATTAGGGGGATGTAAGTGAGAGAACACCATCCAATTTTTCGGCGATTTCGTCTCGAAGGTGGTGGGTAATAAACAGGACAGTTTGCGGTTGTTGCAACAATAATTTCTCGATTTTTTTAGCATTTTCTTGATCAAGATTAGAGGTTCCTTCATCAACTAATAAAATAGGTTTTTTCCATAGAAAGCCTCTAGCTAGTGCAAGGCGCTGCAATTGTCCGCCTGATAAATTACCGCCGGTTTCGGTAAGGACCGTGTCTAACTGCTCAGGTAGTTGTTCAATAACTGCAAAGAGTTCCGCTTTTTTTAGTGCTTGCTCGATTTCGGCATCAGAAAAGAATTGTCCGAATGTCAGATTCTCGCGAATCGATGCTTGATAGACAAATGGCCGTTGATCAATCACTGTTACATTGTCTTGCAATTCTTCTAAAGGGATTTCTTTTATTTCCGTTTCTCCTAAGCGGATCGATCCGCTATAGTCTTTGCGCCGTCCAGTCAACAAACTGAATAATGTTGACTTGCCTGAGCCGCTTTCCCCCACGATGGCATACTTTTGTCCAGCTTTAAAAGTGGTTGAGAGATGGAACAACATTCGCTGCGGTTTTCCATCTGTCCTTGGATAACAATAAGAAGCTTGTGCCAACACAAGATCTTTGGCATTGTTTGTTTTTTTGCTGGGCAGAGAACCCTCATTCGCTGGGTTCTCATAAGCAAATGCATCAAACAAAGGAAGTGTTCCTTGTATTTTGGACAAATAGGAACTGATATTTCCTAATGTGTTAAAGATTGTCGAAGCAAGATTCCCTGTTGCGGTAATCGCTCCGATGGGAACGATCTGCAGAAAAGCCAAGTAGCCAGTAAAACCTAAGACACTCAATTGACCTGTCACATTACCAACTCCGCCAGTTACGGAAACAGCAGCCATCACTTGTGCTTGTTTTAATTTTGCCAATCGAATCCTTTGTGCGGAATCTAACAGTTTGTTTTTAAGAAAATCGAGACGCTGGAAATTTAGGAAAGTATCGAATCCAGTTAACAGTTCGTTGGTTTTACTTAAAAAAGCTTCATTTGCCTGAGCGGTAGCAACAGCAGATCGTTTCATCTTTTTTTGAAAGATTTTCGGTAACAAAAGCAACAAACAGGATTGACCTAAGGTGAGCACAATCAATGACCAATGAAATTGGGCTAATGCAATAACGGCAAATAGTGAAGACAATACACCTTGCATGACCTGATAGATATTGGCGAAGCCATCTGTTTCAATCATGGTTATATCGTTGCTCAATTTTGATGCATAGTTGCCTACGGTAACTTTGTGGAATGTCTGATAATCACTGTACCGTAGCCGAGTCAATAATTGATCTCGCAAATAAAGAGACATCTTCTGAGTCGTATAGGCTGTATAACGGATTTGTATGTAAATAAAAAGCAGGAAACAGCTATAGGCTAAGACCATCCCTACGACACCTTGGACAAATCCTTTTTGATCGAATTGAATGAGACTGTTTAGAACTTGAACGTTTTGCAAACTGGCTAGTGTTTGTGAAAGTGCAACTCCTGCCATTAAAAGCAGGACGATTCCCTGATCTTTCCAATGCACCAATAACACCTTTTTCATCATTTTTTGCTCCTTTCATAATACCTTTCTTGATACCTTTATTGTAAAAGGGTAAAGTGAAAACAAAGGATTAATTACATATATGTAAAGAGGTGCTGTGAATGGACTACGGAGCGACATTTAAGAAATTGCGGTTAGAAAAAGGAATAACTTTGAAAGAAGCATGTCAACAAGGGATATCAAGTGCACAACTTTCACGTTTTGAAAATGGGAAATCAATGTTGACGGTCGATCAGTTTTTTATATGCTTGCAAAATATCAATGTGACCATCGAGGAGTTTCAATTTGTTGGGAAACAGACTTTTAAAGACCGTTTTGAAAAGCCTATCGAACAGATTCAGGAATATCTTAATACGAATCAAGAAGAGGCGGCTCGTTCATTGGCACAACGTTTTTTTGCTGAAAGTCAGAGTCCCTATGATTGGCCGCAATTTTTAGGCTGTTTTATTGAAGATGTACTCAATGCAGGAAATGATCGTCCATTCATTCATTCTCAAAAAGTACTTAGCTATCTCCAGCAAGTCAATAGTTGGGGAGAGATGGAGTTGCGTCTGATCAGTATTTTTACCTTTGCATTGGATACAGAACAGATGGATCTATTGCTGAAAAGTATTTTGAAAAAAGCCAAGCTGTACCAACGTGTTCCGCAAACCAATGCCCTTTACTATGATTTGTTGGAGAACTTTTTTTCTAAGTATGTCTTTCATCGCAATCTTCCAGCTGCCAGAAAGATCCAAAAACTGTATCGGCAGAGTCTGGATGAACGTACAATATTATTGCGTCCTAGGATCTCCTATATTTTCAACCAAGGAATCCTTTTTTATCTGGAAAAACAACCAGAAAAAGGCAATGAATGCTTTGACCAAGCAATTTCTTTAGCAAGAATTTTTTATCAGAAGGAAACCGAACACTATTTTGAGAAGCGGGCCAAAAATTGGCGGGAAAATTATCAAGATGCGAATTTTCGTGAGCTGACGATCAATCTGAATTTTTTTAATTATTAAAAAAGGGGTTGACTTAGAGTTCACTCTAAGGCGTATGCTAGAAGTATCAATTTTAAGGAGGAACGACAATGGATTATGTAAAATTTGGACATACAGGATTGGAAGTTTCCCCCCTTTGTTTAGGGGCAATGGGTTTTGGTGATCCGAAAAGCGGCTTTCATGAATGGGTCTTGGAAGAAACTGAAAGTCGAGAAGTCATCAAAAAAGCCCTTGATCTAGGGATCAATTTTTTTGACACAGCGAATATTTATTCCTATGGTGCCAGCGAAGAAATATTGGGGAAAGCGTTGAATGATTTTGCCCCTCGGGATGAGATCGTCGTCGCAACCAAGCTCTATTCTAAAATGAAAAAAGCACCCAATAGTGGTGGGCTCTCACGAAAAGCAATCTTTTTTGAAATCGATCAAAGTTTAAAACGATTACAAATGGACTATGTGGACCTGTACATTATCCATCGTTGGGATTACACCACACCGATCGAAGAAACGATGGAAGCACTTCATGATTTAGTGAAAGCAGGCAAAGTCCGTTATATCGGAGCTTCTGCGATGTATGCTTGGCAATTTGCTAAAGCACAGGCGGTTGCGGATAAACATGGCTGGACCAAATTTGTGTCCATGCAAAATCATTTGAATTTATTGTATCGTGAAGAGGAGCGGGAAATGCTGCCACTTTGTGATGATCAAAAAATTGCGGTTACACCTTACAGTCCATTAGCTGCCGGTCGTTTGACCCGCGACTGGGATGCACAAACCAAGCGATTTGTGACGGATAAGACGGCGCGATCAAAATATGATCAAACGAAAGAGCAAGACCAATTGATTGTTCAACGTGTCGCAGAGGTTGCCGAGGCACGGCAAGTCAAACGAGCACAAGTGGCATTGGCTTGGTTATTGCAAAAAGAATCAGTGGTGGCACCGATCATTGGCGCGACTAAAGAAAGCCATTTGCTAGATGCAATACCAGCCATTGATCTCACATTATCAACAGAAGAAGTGGCTTATTTGGAAGAGCCTTATCTGCCGCATGCGGTTGTAGGAGCCAATTGATTTTTTCAGATAAGAAGGGGTGTCGATTTGAATATCAAAAAAATAAGTGAACTTAGCGGTCTTTCTGCAGATACGATCCGCTATTATGAAAAGATTGCCCTCATACCACCAGTCAAACGTAATGCGCATGGTGTTCGAGTCTTTGATGAAGAAGATCTCAAATGGATCGAGTTTACCAGTAAAATGAGAAAAGCCGGACTTTCGATCGAGGCTTTATCAACCTATTTGACGTTATTTCGTGAGGGAAGTCAAACCGTTCCGCAAAGAAAACAATTGTTAGCAGAGCAAATCGCGACGCTGCATGAACGCATTGCTACTATGACAGAAGCGGTGGAACGGCTGGAATATAAATTGGAGCACTACGATGACCACATCATTCCAGCAGAAGCTGAATTGCGTCAAAAAGTGTTTGTTCAAAAATAAAGGAGATACGAGCAGTTTTTTGTAAGGTGACCAGAAGAAGAAAGGATCCTTATGACAAAAGTAATGATTTTTGGCAATCAAGAGCCCCATTCAATTGCTATCAGACAAAGCCTTTTAGCTAGAAATGTGCCACTTGTTTTGTATCCGACTAAAAAGAATGAGACAATGGTCCTTACTGATGCGCAATGGGAAAAAGTCATTCAGGGGGATCCTAATGATTTAGGCAAGATTTTACAAGGAATGATTGGTTGTGATTTGGTTTGTCTCTCTGGCGTACAAGATTCAAGAGTTACATGGCGGATCATGGAAGCAATGAAACTTCTGGGGCTCAAACGGCTTATTTGTCTGATAGAACCAGCAGACATCTCCCGTTTGTCGGGAATGTTCTCTGACGGAAGCGGTTTGCAAAAGCAAAGACTAAGCCGACAAATGGAGTTGTCAGTAGGGTTGATTGAAGAATCAGAATGTGACTACACCTTCTTGTATCTTCCAAATTCTTTCCCAAAATGTTCTCAGACACCTAATCCGCAAGCTAACAAAAAAACGCGATTTTCTGAAACTGATCAACAAGTCGCTGAGCTCATTGCACAAATCGTGGAAGAGCCCGCTTTTTTAATCAACAGAAGGCTATACATTTCTAGTGAGGGATAGGAAAAGTCGGATAGGCAGAATCAATCAATTTCTTTATTCGGAAAAGCAGGCTTATAGAAGAGTCAAAATTTTCATGGCGAGATGAAAATTTTGACTCTTCTTTTGATAGTTTTCTTTGTTAAACTAACTGCAATATCTAACAGTCTTATCTAGGGAGTTAGGGAAAGGAAACGATGGAATGACTATCAAACGAGTAGGACTGATTACATTGGGTGTATTTTGGATCTGTGTCGCATTGAACTTTTTTTTATTGCCTCACAGTATCGCCTCAGCAGGAGTAGGATCCATCGGTTACTTACTTGAAACTGGCTTAGCTATAAATCGCCATTTCGTCGTTTGGGGTATCAACTTGCTGATGCTGGGTCTGGCTTTTCTACTTTTAGAGCGGCATGTTTTTTTCAATACGGTTTTAGGCAGTCTCTTATTTCCAGTGATGTTAGCCAGAATTCCTGTTTGGATGGCATGGGAATTTTATCCTGCCTCATTGGTTCTAGGCAGTTTCTTTTTCAGTTTAGGTGTCTTTTCCCTTTACTGCATTGGTGCATCCAATGGAGGGGTTACGATCCCGCCGCTGATCTTTGAAAAATATTTTGGCGTAAAGAAAGCAGTGGGAATCTTTTTAACGAATACGACGATCATCGCATTGAATTTTCTCGTATTTGGATGGAAAGAAGCAATTATTTCCGCCTGTTCGATCTATCTGATTGCCTTTTTTATGAGCCTCCTTTTGAGAGGGCAGCGTCAATTTCTTCGACGTAAAGAAGCAAGGAACCCCTTACTCAAAGTAACACCTGCCAAAGAGGAAAAAGGCGGAGCAGGAGGGTAAACATAGGGGGATCACCATTTTTTCTGAGTTGCCAAGAGATAGAGACATTAGTTTCCTTATTCAGAAAGAAGTAAACGAAGTCGTCTCTTTAACCAACTGATGTGAAAGGCTTGACCATAGAAAGAGGCCCTCTGTGCAGAAAGGACAGAGGGCCTCTTGTTTCCATTCTTGAGGCGGCGTTAGAGCTTTCTTTTTTGTAAAATGCTGCGACTGATGACTAGCGACAACAGCGATCCAGCGAATGCAATCAAAACCGCTGGTACAAAAGTTTTCAATTCAGATTCTCCTTGAATATAAGCAATCGTCTGGCTGGATAATGAATAAGGATTGATCTTTTGAAAGGAGTCAAAGAAATGAAGCAATACTCCCATGCCGTAACAGGCCGCCAAAAAAGAGTAAGACTTGGTAGACATTTTTGGCAAAGGTAGACCCTAACAGCAGCAAACTGATGGCAAAAATACCGAAGAGCCAATAACTAAAACAAGCACTACTGAGCTGATGGGTCAACGAATCATCGAAATAAATCCTCGTATAGAGCTGACAGATGAGAAAAGCCCCACCGTAGAAAAGCGTCCAAAGGCAATAAAGATAAAGCGCTTTTGAAAAAAGAATCGTCTGTCTGGATAATCCTTTAGTAATCAGATTGATCAGCGTTCCTTTTTCAATTTCTGCACAAATCGTGTCCGCAAAGAGAATCACGAAAACCAATAATCCTAATGAACCAATATTGCCATAAAATTGCAGCCATGAATCGACAGATGTGGGGGTAGAAACAGTAATCTGGATACCTTCTGTTACCATAGAAGAAAAAATATCGGGCATGATTTTTGCTAGAAAAGGAGACAGTATCCCGACAATTACGAAAATTACCCCACAGATCACGATTTTTTTGCTGCGCCAGCCACCTAAAAATTCTTTTCTTAAAAAAACTGTGAGCTGCATCATTTGACTACCTCCAAATAGATTTTTTCCAGTGAAGAGTCATTTTTTTGAAAGAGTTGCGGCACTAACTCGTTTTCGACCAATAACTGCAACACTTTTTGCCCTTGCTGAGAGCTGGGATTTTCTGGAATCGTCAACTGATGGTTCTCCCTCTTCCAATCAATGGCTGCAGCGTCGGCAAGCTGACAAAAACGCGCTGTGTCTTCTGGCGTAGCAAATTGAAGATGATAATCTTCTTGCCGGAATTTTGTCTTTAATTCCTCCATCTCACCAAAGAGCTTGATTTTCCCCTGATGCAAGATCGCCACATAATCAGAGATTTGTTCGACATCCGATAAAATATGGGAAGAAAAAAGCACTGTCGTTTCTTGTTTAATAGCAAGTAAAAGATCCAGAAAGGCTTTCCGTCCCAGAGGGTCCAGTGCAGAAGTCGGTTCATCGCAAATCAGTATTTCTGGTTTTGATAATAACGCTTGTGCTAGACCCAGCCGTTGCTTCATCCCCCGTGAGTAACTGCTGATTTTTTTGTTGGACTTTTCAAGATTGACTAGCTGAAGAATCTCATCAATCTGGCTAGACAACTGTTTGCCAAGTCCGCTTATTTTTCCGCAAAAATGAAGGTATTCTGCTGCGGTCATAAAAGAATAGAATTGAGGAACGTCAGGCAAGTAACCTATCTTGCGGTTTGTTTGCGCATTTCCATAGACCACCGGTTCATTGCAAACGGTAATCTGACCGCTATCTGATTTGAGTAAGCCTAAAATCAGCTTCATAGTGGTCGTTTTCCCCGCACCATTCTCACCGACAAATCCTACTACACTGCCTTTCGGAACAGCAAAAGAAATCGCATCGAGAATTTTTCTTTCACCAAAGGATTTCGACAATTGATTGATTTCAATAGCGTTCATTCTTTTTCTCCTTTTCCAAACGTAAAGTATAGAATTGGTCCAATAATACTGATCAAACAAGAAACGAGAATCCATAACGTACGATTGCCGAATTTAAACTGTTTCTGTTTGACGATATCCAAAACCGAAACCAGAATCAACGTAAACTGCAAAAGCACTAATGGAATCAGAATGGGTAAATAAACACTAAAATTTTCTGGAAGACTCGTGTGTATCATCTTGTTTCCTCCTTTCCATGAAAATCATCAGCTGTTTGAACGGCAATTGTTTGTAAGCGTTGGAATAATTCTGCAAACGTCTGCTGCTCTTGATAAGGCTGCAGCAGTGGAGACTCAAGAATCAGCCCAGTCAATTGTTTCTTCACCATGTATGAACTGCGGGGTAATTGATTCCCAAGATCAAGTTCATCTATCCAGCTGTCAATTTGATCAAAGTAATCATCGCCATGAAGAAAATAAGGGTCATCCGTTTCTTCTAATAATGAGACATAGCGGGTCAAAGCGAGAAGCAAGAGTTCATTATTGCCTTGTGCTGCGAAAGTCGTCAAACAGGCCGCCAAAAAATTGAGCATAATGATTGGATGCAGTCTAGCTAAGTCAAATGCGTCACAAAAGTCCAGCCCTCGTTGATAGGTGGTTTCCATAGCTGCAGGCTTTTGTGTCAGTAAAAGCGTGTAATTCGTTAATAAACTGAGTAAAACGGTGACGTATTGATAAATGGCACTTTGCAACACCGTTTCTGCTGCTGCAACATCATTCGTTTGTTGGAGTGCTGCTGCAATCAACGGTTCCACAGGCAAGAAAGTGGGGGTCTTATGACCTAAGATCGTCAATACCTCTTCGGCCTGTCCCAACATGGTCATCGAATATGCTTGATAAAATTTCGCTTGCTGAACAAGCTCGGAGCTACCATTATTTTTTACTTGTTCAAACAGTTTGACCGCTTCTTGTAAATAATGGTTCTTTTTGGTTTCTGCGTTAATTTGATCAGCTGGCGTTTGTTCAGGAAGGTCCGTCTTTGAGGGAGTAGGTAATAGATCCCAATTATTCAAATAAAAAAGTCCCATCTGTAATAGGAATGGATAGCAGGAATAATACCGTCGAATAAAACCTTCCATCATACTTAACACGTCTTCTGCCTCTTTTATTTCAAAAGACTCGTTGAGCAACTGATAAATTCGCTTGATTTCTTGGGCTGTTAATTGAGAATTGATTGCTAAAAGTTCGTCTACACTACAGTCAAAAAAAGCAGCTAAGAGGGGCAATAAAGTAATATCTGGGTAAGACTGTCCGGTCTCCCATTTGGAAACCGATGCCTTAGAAACATTCATAAAATCAGCCAGTTCGGTTTGTGTGATTTGCTTGTCTTTTCGTCTTTTAGCGATTTCTTGGCCAATGGGTATTTCCATGATGCACCTCCTGTGATTTGATTAGCTTTATTGTAGAACAGGTAAGACAGGAGCACAATGGAGAACAAGTTAACTTTCAATTGATAAAGTCAACCATTAGTTGACAGAAGAGATCGCTCTTTTTCTTGTTGAATCGGCTGATTCATTGTTTAATAAAAGAAAAGGATGTGAGGGTTTAAGATGAAAGTGATCGCAATGATTGACTCATTTAAAGGGAGTGCCACCTCAGAAGAGTTAAATCACGCAGCATTGAAAGGTTTTTCCGGGGAATGGAAAAAAGAATCGATTCCTATCGCAGATGGTGGAGAAGGCACAATGGCTGCTTTATTTGCTGCTTATGGCGGGTCGTATAAAACAGTAGCCAGCGTTGGACCTCTAGGAGAAGAACGCCTTGTTTCCTATTTATTGACGACAATTGATCAAAAGCGAGTCGCAATTATTGAATGTGCCGCAATTATTGGTATCCAACTCCTGGATCCAACGGATAAAACGACCAGACAGGCTAGCTCCTATGGATTGGGTCTTTTAATCGCAGATGCAATCAACGAAAAAGTAGCAAAGATTTATGTGACTTTAGGGGGAAGTGCCACAACCGATGGCGGCCTAGGGTTGCTGAAGGCGTTAGGAGCTGAAATGAGCAATCAACCAACAGCTGATCCTAACCCATTGTTATCAGTAAGCCATTTTTCGCTTGCCAAGGTGCGACGGTTGTTCGCTGGTATTGAATTGCTGGCTTTGGCAGATGTGACGAATCCCTACACCGGAGAAGAAGGATTCGCGACTATTTTTGGTCCTCAAAAAGGGGCATCACCTCAAACAGTACAGGAATTGGAGCAACAAGCAAAAAAAGTGGCTTCTTTCGTAAAGCAGAAATACGATCTTGATTTAAATGAAATTGCTGGAACGGGAGCGGCTGGAGGAATTGGTGGTGGGATCGTCTTGCTGGGAGGACAAATTTGTCCAGGATTTATGACCATCGCCAAATTATTGAAGTTAGAGACCAGAATCAGTGATGCCTCGTTGATCATCACCGGTGAAGGCCGTTTTGACCGTCAAACGGCAGCCGGGAAAGTGCCAATGGGTGTGGCCAAAATCGCACAGAGCCATGGGATTCCAGTCGTTGCACTGTGTGGTCAAAGGGAGTCAAATCTAGGGGGAATCCTTCCGTATTTTGCTGGTATTTTTAGTATTCAATCTGGTCCGATTCTCCTTAAAAAAGCAATGAAAAAAAGTGTGACGTTAGCAAATATGACTGAAACGGCGCAGGCAGTCGCCGCATTTTATGGAAAAATTGCCAATGTGAACAGTGATGGAAATGGATCGGCTTAAAAAAGAAATCATTATTTTTAAGGAGCATTTTTTTCATATCAGACTGAAATAATCGACCGTTTCTTTTTTTTAAATCCCCCTATACTTATAGACAAGCGAAAGCTAAAAACTCTTTAGGGGGAATGACAATGAAATGGTATCAAATTTCAAAAGAACAATTATTGCAGCAGCTACAGTCCAATCGTCGCGGACTTTCAAATAAAGAACGTCAGGCACGGTTAGAAGCGAAGGGTCCAAATCGCATGGCGGAAAAAGCCCAAACGAAAACTTGGCAAAAAATCGCCAAACACTTTACGGATCTTTTGATGATCGTGTTGATGGTGGCTGCCGCGTTAAAGGCTGTCACCGGTGACTACGTCGAGAGCGGCATTATCCTTCTAGTTGTGATCATCAACGGAATCGTTGGCTACTGGCAGGAACGAAAAGCAGAGGAGTCTTTGGACGGCTTGAAACAAATGATGGGACAAGAAGCCGTAGTCCTGATAGAAGGGCTGCAGCAAACCGTTGACGTAGAGTCGATCGTTCAAGGCGATTTGGTTTCATTGAAGGCCGGCGATGTCGTACCAGCGGATATGCGATTGATCGAAACACATGGATTGGTCGTAGAAGAGTCCATTTTGACTGGAGAATCTGAGCCAGTCAAAAAAACAGAGCAAGTCATCACGGAGGAAAGCATCATTGGCGATCAAAAAAATATGGTTTTCTCAGGCACACTGGTTCAGAGCGGATCAGCGATTGGTGTGGTGGTAGCAACTGGTGATCAGACAGAAATTGGTAAAATCAATCAAGCGCTACAATCAGTCCAATCCCAAGAAACACCATTAGTAAAGAAAATGCATCAATTGAATAAGCAGATTTTTCGCGGCATCGTCCTGTTGATCCTCTTCTTGATTTTCTTTACTGCATTCCGATACGGTTTAGAAATGAACTTGCTGTTTTCATCAGTGATCGCACTGATTGTGGCAATGGTACCAGAAGGGCTGCCAGCAGTTCTGACGATGATTTTGTCAATGGGTGTCAAGGAAATGGCAGATCAGCAAGCAATCATCAAGACAATGCCGTCAGTTGAAACTCTTGGTGCAATGACTGTCATTTGTTCGGACAAAACAGGAACATTGACGAAAAATGAAATGACCGTCGTGGAAACAGTCACCACATCAGAAACGGATCAACAAATGATGTACGATATCATGGAAAACTGTCAAGATCTGAAACAGGAGGCTTCGCAACGTGCCGCTGACTTGCAAGGGAATCCAACCGAGCGTGCGTTAATTCAATATGTCGAGCATCAGAAAGTGCCGCTGCAACAAGTCGCAGCAAAAATTCCTTTCAGTTCTACTTACAAGTACATGGCTACTTTGCACCCAGTACAAGAGGATCAATCAGTTCTATATGTAAAAGGTGCGCCAGAAGTTTTACTAAGCAAAAGCCAATTAACTGCAGAAGCACTGGCTCATTGGCAGCAGACAGCATCTGAGCTGGCACAAAAAGGACAACGGGTTCTCGGCTTTGCTTATAAGACGGTTCCTGCCTCGAATCAAATTGCTCACGAAACAGTGGAAGACTTAGTCTTTGTCGGATTAGCAGGAATCATTGATCCGCCAAAAGACAGTGCAATCAAGGCAGTGAAAGAATCTTTACAAGCAGGGATCCAAGTCAAAATGATCACAGGGGATCACAAAGAAACCGCACAAGCTATCGGCGAGCAAGTGGGATTGAAACATACCAAAAAAGTCCTTGAAGGGTTGGATATTGATCAAATGTCAGATGAAGAGTTGGCACAGCAAGTCAAGCATGTCGATGTCTTTGCTCGAACGACACCCGAGCATAAGTTGCGGATCGTAACAGCGTTACAAAATAATGGTGAAATCGTAGGCATGACCGGAGATGGTGTCAATGATGCTCCCGCGTTGAAAAAAGCGGACATCGGAATCGCCATGGGAATCAAAGGAAGCGAAGTGAGCAAGCAAGCGGCGGATATGGTGTTGGCAGATGACAATTTCCATACTATCGCCAATGCGGTCAAAGAAGGACGACGGATCTTTGACAATTTGAAAAAAACCATCAACTTCTTTTTACCAACTGCATTGGCGCAAGGATTGATCGTGATTTTTGCCCTCTTGCTAAATCGGCCACTGCCACTAACACCGGTTCAAATTTTATGGGTCAATATGGTAACGACGATTACATTGTCTTACGCATTAGGCTTTGAAAAGGCGAGCAAAGATGTCATGGACCGGCCGCCTCGTCCAGTCAACCAAGGCATTCTTTCTCTCTACAGCATGTTCCGAATCGTCTATGTTTCTCTACTGATCATGATTCCTGCTTACTTCTTGTCCATGCAATTTGAAGGGCAAGCAGTTCAGCAAACGATTCTCCTGCAGAATATCGTGTTAGGACAAGCAGTGTACATGCTGAACTGTCGTGAGCTTTTAGAGCCCGCATTAAACAAGCGGATGTTCCAAAATCGGGCACTATTCATTTCTCTAGGAATCTTGGTGATTTTGCAAGGAATGGTTCTGGTGTTGCCAGTGGCGCAGCAGCTGATTGGTACCACATCACTGACACTAGTGCAGCACCTGAGTATTGCAGCAAATGGGCTCTTACTCTTTGCGGTGGTTGAAGGGGAAAAGCATCTCATGAAGCGCCGCGCCAATCGACAAGACACAAAAACAACCAATGAGCTAAGTTAAGTCATTGGTTGATCAGATAAAAAGTTTGGATGAGTTCAGTCAATTGATTGAGCTCATTTTTTGTTGGCAACATTGAAAGATAGAAGACTGGTAATTTGGGATCGTCCAAAGGGACGTTCGAAATAATGAAATCGTCATTTCGAGTCGTCATCATTGCGAATTCAGCAGGTTCAACTGGGACTAATTCGATCCTAGAACCTAAATAAGCACTTATTTCCTGTTGCAAGAACACTTTCCATGCTGGTTCTCCTTGAAAGAAAAAGAAAGCACGGGTCGTTACGGGGCGTGCCTGAAGCACAGCTTGTTGCACCAAGAGTGAAGCCATATTCAAGATATACTTAGGTTCATCGGTTACAATGGCAAATTTTGGATCTAAAACAAATTTTCGTAATCGCTCAAAAATCGCTTGATAATTGTGTTGACGGATGTGGATCATCTCTTGATATTCCAGTTGAAATTGATCAGATAGTTTGGCAGATTCATTGAATTTTAACACCAAGAGCAGCAAATTGTCCGCTAATTGGGTTTCTGAAAGTAGGGGAATCGCCAGTTCTTGTCCAAGTTCTTGAACAAATCGCTGAACGGCTTGTTTGATTTCCTGATAGGCATCCAGTGTGACAGCAATTTTGCTTGTCCACTGATTGTTGTAATTCCAGCTTTCCAAAAAGCAGTAAAAGCTAAAAAAACATTCCTCTTGATCCAAATAGACGCCTTCTTTTTGATAGACCCTCTGTAACGGCTGCTGATATTGCAAAAAAAGCGGATCAGAAGAATCAAAAGCAAATGTACTGACCCGACAATTGGCTTTGATCCGAATCGTATTGATAAAGAACCAACAAGTACCAAAAATCTGTTCAGACAGAACAGCTAACTCTTGCTGCTTTAATGACTGCAGAAAATTGAGGTAATGGGATTCATGGATAGCATAATCTTCAAAGAAATAATTATTATGGGTAAAAGGCAGCAACAAGCGATGAAAGAAAACGCGAATACTGATTTCGTTACCAGCTAACTTTGCCAGTTTTGCATTCAATTGAATCCGAATATTATAGGGTTTAATGCCCCGATTGATTTTCGTAACATGACGTTTTAATGTTTCAAAAGAAATCCCACTATCAAGCAAGAAAGATTGTGTCGCGATTTCTTTAGCGAAAAATAGCTGCTTGATCAACGTGGCGCCAATGGAAAGAGGTAGGAAACTTTCCCACAATTGGTTCGTTAATTGGGAATCTTTTTTTTGCAGTGACAAGCCATTACTGGTGGCTTCAATCTCCCAGCCGCTAGGCAACTGGTCCCGAATATACTGAATATCTGAAAAAACAGTACGCTCTGTGGTTTGAATCGAAGCAGCCAATGCCTTTGCTGTAATCGTTTTGTGATTGGACAACTCTTCAAGAAGCAGAATTTGTCGTAATAAGTCTTTTTCAGTAATGATACTTTTCATCATCGTATCCATTGAAAGCTTCCTCTCCGATTCAGGATCATTTTGCAATGTAAAAAGTTTTTCCTTTATTTTACCTCGCATCGATGAAGAATGCTATTTGTTTTTCCTGAAATCAGAAGGAGAAAAGAGCTGTAACTCATCCTTACGAAATGAATTGTTGACACAATCGTTTTTTTTGAAAAAAAAGCAATTAGTAGTAAAATAGTAAGTGAAAAAATTAACATCAGGAGGAGAAATTATGTGTACATCCATTACTTATTCAACGCGAGACCACTATTTTGGTAGAAACTTTGATTATGAGCTGTCCTATGAAGAAGTAGTCACGATTACTCCTAAAAATTATCCGCTGAACTTCCGAAAAGTCGATGCCTTGCCCAAGCATTATGCGATGATCGGGATTGCTGCTGGTATAGCAGACTATCCATTGTATTATGATGCGACGAATGAAAAAGGCTTGAGCATGGCTGGTTTGAATTTTCCTGGTCTTGCCGATTACAAAGAACCAATGGAAAATAAAGACAACATTACTCCGTTTGAATTCATTCCTTGGATTTTAGGGCAATGCAGTACGGTAGCTGAAGCAAAAGAGTTGCTGAATAAAATCAATTTGGTCAATATCAACTTTAGCGAAAAACTTCCGCTATCGCCTTTGCACTGGTTATTAGCAGATAAAGAGTCTTCGATCGTTGTAGAAAGTAAGAAAGACGGTCTTCATGTTTATGATAACCCCCTCGGTGTATTAACGAACAACCCTTCTTTTGACTATCATTTGTTCAATTTAAACAATTACCGTTCTTTGTCGAGAAAAACTCCTGCTAATACCTTTTCAGATGCCCTTGAACTGCATGAATACAGTAGAGGAATGGGGGGAATCGGGTTGCCTGGGGATCTCTCCTCGATGTCTCGATTTGTGAGGGCTGCATTCACGAAATTGAATTCTGTATCTGGTGATTCAGAATCAGAAAGTATCAGCCAATTTTTCCATATTTTAGGGTCTGTCGAACAGCAAAAAGGATTATGCGACGTTGGCGATGGGAAATATGAATATACCATCTATTCTTCTTGTTGCAACGTCGATAAAGGAATCTATTACTATCGGACCTATGAAAATAGTCAAATCGTCGCGGTAGATATGCATAAAGAAGACCTAGACAGTGAAAAACTGATTAGTTACCCGTTAGTTGAACAACAGCAAGTACACTATATAAATTAATTGATAAATAATTTTCAGAGAAAAACGGTAGCTTGCGTATAACTAAGCTGAAGTGATCTAAGAGAGGCGGTTTTTACTGATAAAAATACGACAGAAGTGATTAGAAAATAGCAGCAATGACTAATAGATAATTGATTTATGAGACCGTGGATTACAGTTTTTCCGTGATAGCTCTCAAATTCGTGAGCTGCAAAATAAAAGAACTTGCTAGTTTGATAAGATGCACTTTTTGGTTGAACAAAGAGTGCATCTTTGATTTATATTGGGCACAAAGGAAAACAAAAACCGCTAAGGACAAAGGGCCTAAGCGGTAAAATAACGTCTGTTGAATACTGCTTCACAAAAAAATTTCGAGCAAGGTAGTTTATGAGTTTTACTCTTCTGGATAATCGAATGGGATATCAGGATAGGCAAAATTTTCTTTGATTATTTTTTTACTATTTTCTGAGGTTCCAGATATAATATAATTAAATGATAAACGTTTTTCAAATCCATAAT
>NZ_JALAHI010000060.1 GCF_022711995.1 Enterococcus sp. | reverse complement strand
TTTTATGATGTTTCAATAAATTACCTTAGAGATAAAGACCAGGTGGACTACTTAGTAATGCCCACCCCCTTTGTTCCTTTTGAAAATGAGAATAATCTGCCAATAATAAAAGTTCCTGCTCAATTCTTTCTGACGAAAGATTTTGAAAAAATCAAAGAATATATCGATGCTTATTTCGAAAAAAACAGCACTAAGTAAGGCTTGTTCAAGTGTTTTAAATTCTTGCTGATTAATATTGGTATCAATCAGTCTTTATTCATGTCTGCTTACTGATATCTCTCCACTGTTGTCGTTTCTCTGCATCTATTTTCGTTTATCAAGGAGTGAATTTAAAGTATGCTTCAAGAGGTTTAGGACATAAAGAATTGAAAATAATTCTTGGAATGTATCAGCATTTTCTTGAGGAAATAGTGCAATAAGAGTTTCAAATTATTCCTGGGGCATTGGTGAGCTTTTGTATGAAGATATGATTTCCTGCAAAATCCGTGCAAAATGATTTCATTTTCTCCAATTTTCTTATCGTTTTTTCCAATAAAAAACAAGAGCCCTTGGTATATAAGAATTTCTTATACACTGAGGGCTCTTTCAATTTCTATGTAAGGAGAGTACAGGATTTGAACCTGCGCGCCGGGATGAACCGGGTCGGCGGATTTCGAGTCCGCTGCATTACCACTCTGCCAACTCTCCATAAGCTATATTTTCTACTTTTTTCAGAAAAAGTCAAGAAAAAATCTGCAATCCGTCAGAAAAAGTGATTGCAGATTTGTTTTTATTGAAAAATAAAAATGTCTTTCGTATCCTTATCTAAAATCCCGGCAATCGTTTCCTCAATCACCTTAATAATTTGTTCATCCGTCGGTGTGATGATTCCTGCTGACATTAATGAAGCAATACCGGTGACGACGATCCAAGCACCATTGTGTAAGGCAATGATTGCTTCTTCAGATAAATCCGCGTACTTGGGTTCTGACTTGATCAATTTTTTGAAATAATCAGACGAAAAATCGTGCATGAGTTTACCGCCACCATAATCGTCTACGAAAAGAGCAATATACAGGTTGTGTTTTTCTTGTGCGAAGTGAATGTAGTTTAATCCTAAGTCAATGACTTTGTCTCCAGTCCGTTCAACAGGAAAAACGTTTTCTGAAAGATCTTTAAAAACTGCTTCAACTAAAGTATTTTTCAAATCCTGCATATTTTCAAATTCCAAATAGATCGGTTGTGTTGAAATTCCCATTTGCTTTGCTATATTTCGGGCTGTAAAGTTGCCAAATCCTTCTTTATTGATCAACTCATACGCGGCCTTCAAAATATGTTCTCTTGTATAGACCTTTCTTCGCATCAATAAATCCCCCTTTTCCTTTTTCTAATTGTAACCGAGAATGAATGAATTGAAAAATAATATACTCATTTCGTTATCTTATAACTAGCTGTTTTATTCTAAAAGAATGGGTACTAGTTTAATTATGATGTTTTTTACCAATAAAAAATCATTGTTACTTTCTAAAAATAAGCTTTTTTGTGTGAGAATAGTTATTTTACTCGCCGGATACTTCTCTTGTTGAATCCGCTTGAAAAAGGTAAACTAAAGAAAAAAATAGTTTTCAAGATAGAGAGGCTCTCGTATGCAAGAAACCAATGAATTACTGTTAGAAACTTGCCTCTTGGCAGGGAAAATCATGATGGAAAATGGCTCTGAAGTTTATCGTGTAGAAGATACCATGAATCGGATCGCTGCAAATGCTGGAGAAGGAAACAGCATCAGTTACGTGACTGCTACTGGGATCTTTATGGGCTTACGTAGTAGTCATTACGCTCAAGTAGAAAATGTTCACGACCGGGTCATCAATTTAGAAAAAATAGTGGCGGTTAATCGACTTTCTCGCGCTTTTGCTGAGGAACAGATTACGCTATCTCAATTATATACCTCCCTGAAAGAAGTCAATCAAGTGACGCCTAGTTTCCCTCTTTGGTTGCAAGTATTGAGTGCTGGCGTGGTCAGCAGTACCTTAATGATTATTTTTGGTGGTAATTGGTCTGATTTTTTAGCCACCTTTTTTATTGGCAGCCTCGGTTTCATTACAGCCCTTTGGGTAAAAAAAACCATCGATATCCGCTTTTTGGATATGTTCGTCGCCTCTTTAGTCATCGGCACGCTAGCCATCTTATCTGTACGTGTTGGCGTGGCGGGAAATGTTGATAACTTGATTATTGGTGCTGTAATGCCGTTGGTTCCTGGAGTGGCCATCACAAATTCTTTTCGTGATATTCTTGCCGGACACTTGATTAGCGGCACAGCTCGAGGAACGGAAGCGATTTTTACTGCAGCCGCAATCGGTGTAGGAATCGCCACCGTCTTTACACTGTTTGGAGGTTTATCATGACCATTTTGATTCATGTCTGTTTTAGTTTTTTGAGTACCGTCACCTTTGGCATTTTAACAAATATTCCGAAACGTGCATTGATTGCAACGGGGATCGCAGGAACTGTTGGCTGGATGATCTATTGGCAACTTCATGAAATGGGCCATGGCATCGGCAGTGCCAATTTCTTTGCCGCCTTTGCAGTTGGCTGTGTGAGTATCTTTTTTTCACGACGTAAAAAAATGCCGATGATTATTTTCAACATTCCCAGCCTAGTTCCCCTTGTTCCTGGCGGTCCAGCTTATAAAGCGGTTCGTGAATTTGCCCTAGGAGACAATTATTTAGGATTAGAGAACCTGATGATCGTATTGATCACTGCAGGAGCCATTGCTGGTGGGTTTATGATGACCAGTGTCGTTGAAAAGACTCTAGCCAGTTGGCAAAAGAAACGAAAGGTGTTACTGGATAAAAAATAGAATTACACACCAACAAAAAAGATTTGTGCCATCCGAAACTCTTCAACAAGTGATAATTTGTACATGAAATGCTAAATTTTTCTTATTTCAGACTTTAGTACAATGCCTTTGAGCCATTCTTCTTTTATAATAGAGTTATCGAATCTTACAAATTTGTTTGACGAATGTCATTTATTTTGCTGGATTTTTCTAATGACACCACGTATAGTGGAATTAGAAACGAATAAAGGAGATGAAAGTCTGTGAGTATAGCCACTTCACGTCGTATCATTAATACGATATCAATAATTGGATTAGGGTTATCGATTGCCTTAACAATTTATTTCATTAATTTAGGTGTCTTTAAAGATATTAATGCTCTGCGGGGGCTAGTAGGCAACTCTGTTATTTTGGGACCGATCATCTTCATATTGTTACAGATTTTGCAAGTTGTGATCCCCATCATTCCTGGCGGCATTTCCAGTGCAGCTGGTGTACTGATTTTCGGACCTTATCTTGGATTTGTCTACAATTATGTCGGCATTTGTATTGGTTCAGTGATCATCTTCTTATTAGGTAGAAGATATGGCAAACCATTCATCCTCAGCATGATCAGTGATAAAACGTATGATAAATATATCGGTTGGTTGGATAATCAAAGCCGATTTGAGAAACTTTTTGCACTTGCTATCTTTTTACCGGTAGCCCCAGATGATGCGTTGTGTTTAATGGCTGGACTGACGAATATTTCAGTCAAGAAATTCACTTTGATCATCTTGCTAGCAAAACCATTATCGATTTTCTTATATAGTATGGCATTGATTTATGGCGGTACATTTTTAACAGGATTACTAGGCGGCTGAGTCCCTTCTTAATCACAAAAACAAGCACAGGAAATTTCCGAACTATAGATGGTGGTCATTCCTTTCATTATAGGAATCAAACACGATAGTTCGGTTTTTTTATAGTCTAACGTTAGGATGACGAACATGAAATATCTAAAAAATAGTTTGATCAATACTTGGGATTTTTTAAAGGCAAGCGATGCTTATTTTCGAGATGTTTTGCTGATGCATGGCTTCATGCTTTTTTTGGTAATCCCTTTGCTTTCTTCCTCAACCAAATTTGTCCTCCGACGCGGCGGATTAGCCTACTTATCATTTGATAACATTGGCAGTATTTTTACGGAGCATCCGATGGTTCTGCTCTCGCTAACGCTTATCTTGTTGTTGATTTTACTGGCAGTTTTTTTTGAATTTACTTTCCTACTGCTAAGCGTCTATTTCATTAAGAAAAAACAGCCGATCCGTTTGCGACAACTGTTGCGGATGACCTTCTTACAAATTCGCAAATTACGCCCCATGACATTCTTATTTTTCTTGTTTTATTTCTTTTTGATTTTACCGATTGGCGGACTAAGCTTTAATTCAGACCTGCTTTCTAAAGTGAAAATTCCTGCTTTTATCATGGATTTCATCTTTACAAATCGGGTTTTGATTATCAGTGCCGTAGTTCTTGGGTATCTGCTTTTGATTTACTTGGGGATTCGTGTGATATTCGCTTTACCAGAAATGATTTTACGGGATCGTCCATTTCGTCAAGCCATTCGTGAAAGCTTACAGGCGACAAAACGTCGCTTCTTTGCCATCGTCGGTCAATTTGTTTTTATTGGCGGTGCGATTTTATTCATTTCAACAGTCGGTTTCACTTTTTTGATTCTTCTACAAGCAATCATTGAAGAACTTTTCGCTGACTATGCGTTGTATTCGGCAGTCTTCATTATGACTCTTCTTCAACTCGTCTTGTTACTGAACATTATCTTGTCCACCGTAGCGATTTTTTATATCATTGTTGATTTCATGGACGATGAAGGTTTCTTGCCTGAGATACCACAATGGTTCAGCCAAGAACCATTGCCACCCAGGAACTTCCAGCGGCTAAAAACTTCTTTACTCACTGTAGTCGCCGTTTTCTTTGGTGTGGGCGTCAGTCTATACAACATGAATTATCTGACCTCTGCAGCGAATGTTCGACCATTGACGATTTCCCATCGGGGGGTCAGTAACGGCCAAGGTGTCCAAAATTCCTTAGAAGCATTGCGCTTCACTAGTGAGACGTATCATCCTGATTATGTGGAAATGGATGTTCAGCAAACCAGTGATGGTCATTTTATCGTCTATCATGATTTCTCCTTTAAAGCGTTGACTGGCTTCAATCAGAAACCGGAACAATCAACTTTGGCACAAGCACAAAAACTAACCGTTTCTGAAAATGGACAGACGGCACCGATTGCTACCTTTGATGACTATTTGGCATTGGCCAATTCATTAAATCAAAAATTACTGGTCGAAATTAAAACACAACAAAAAGATACAGCTGCACTGGTTCATTCCTTTCTTGAAAAATACCAGGAAACTCTATCTAAAAACAATCATATTTTGCAAAGCTTGACCTATAATGTCGTAGAAGAGTTGAAACAAGCTGCACCAGAACTAACTGTCGGCTATATCATGCCCTTCAACATCGTCGGCCCCCCATTGACTAGTGCTGACTTTTTAACGATGGAATACAGTACCATCAATCGCAACTTTATCTCATCTGCAAAAGCGGATCAAAAAGACGTCTTTGTCTGGACACCGAATGATGATGCAGAAATCAGTCGGATGCAGTTTTATGGTGTCGACGGCATCATTACGGATCGGATGGATATCTTAAATAAAACACTTCGTGAGTCCGCCGATGAAATAACTTACTCGGATAAATTACTGAACTTTGTCATTGGTGTCGGCTAAAGCGCGCCACAAATAAGACTGGCACTCGCCTGCGAAGATCAATCAGCGTCAACATTTTCCGCTTTCGGTTTGTTAACAGGATGTGATCTTGCAGACAAGAGGGCCAGTCTTATGTTTTATCATGCAGCCATTGCCTTGATCTTATCAAATTTTACTAACATTCGCTGATTAGAGGCCTGCACAACGGGTTGATCCTCCATCTGACAATCGGTCACTCTCACCAGTGCGGTATTGTCGTATAGCTTCTCAATAATACCGATGACCGCTTTCTTCACCCCAACAGGCTGACATACGTACATTTTTCCAATTTCAACTTCTACCATATTCCCACCTCAAAGCTTCTTCTTAGAAATATAATAACAAAAAAAAGTATTTATGCAAGCGCTTTTACAAAAAAACTCTCTTCTTTTTAAAAAGAAAGATGACAAAATCGTTCGCTTTTTCTAACTGGTGTGTTCGTGCATCTTCCTCGCAATTCAAGTAACCTATAGACAAAGGAGATGAACAAAATGCCAGCGATTCAAACATGTATTTTCGTTCTGTTGACTGTTGCACTATTGATTGGTTTAAAGGAAAACCGTTGATGGCCCTATCGGTTGCACTGGTAAAATGACCTTCCTATTTTTAGGATTTTATGTATGAAAGAAGAAGCGCTCTTACTCAACTATCGCGCGTATAGGAATGAAAAACGGGACTGTACCATAAGTCTCCTACAAGTCTATCCGAATATAGATCATTGCTCCTGCGATGCAGTGGCTCCTCGTCGCAAAAGGCTGAGGAATCTATCGCAATAGCATATGATTCGGATTCACTTGTTGGATGATGACTTATGTCACAGTCCCATTCTTTTACTCTATCATCACCAAAACTATCACCAGTTACAAACGAAAGCGAACCTGTTTCGTTCACCACTAATTTATAAAAGTTGAAAAAGCGTTGGTTTATAGACGTTCGTTCAATTCTTTTGCAAGTTCTTCAAAGCCTGGTTTGCCAAGCAATGCGAACATGTTTTTCTTGTAAGCTTCCACGCCTGGTTGGTCAAATGGATTCACACCATTCAAGTAACCAGAAATACCTACAGCGATTTCGAAGAAGTACATTGTGTAACCTAATGTGTAGGCATCCATTGTTGGGATCTTAACCAATAAGTTTGGTACATCGCCATCTGTGTGAGCCAATAACGTTCCTTCGAAGGCTTTGGTATTTACAAAATCAACTTCTTTTCCTTGTAAGTAGCCAAGTCCATCAAGGTCAGCTTCTTGCGTAGGAATTGTGATTGATTTACGTGGTTTTTCAACTTTAACAACTGTTTCAAAGATGTTGCGGCGGCCTTCTTGGATATATTGACCCAATGAATGCAAGTCAGTTGAGAAGTTTGCACTTGAAGGATAAATTCCTTTTTGGTCTTTTCCTTCTGATTCTCCAAATAATTGTTTCCACCATTCAGAGAAGTATTGCATTCCTGGTTCGTAATTGATCAGCAATTCGGTTACTTTGCCTTTACGGTAAAGGATGTTACGCATTGCTGCATATTGATATGCTTCATTTTTTTCAAGGTCATCACTAGCATAAGCTTCACTGGCATCTGCAGCACCTTGCATCAAGGCATCAATGTCCGCACCGCTGGCAGCGATTGGCAATAGACCTACAGCTGTCAAGACAGAGAAACGTCCACCAACATCATCAGGAATCACAAATGTTTCCCAGTTTTCAGCATCTGCTTCAACTTTAACGGCACCTTTTGCTTTATCTGTCGTTGCATAGATACGTTTATTTGCTTCTTCTTTGCCATATTTTTCAATCAAGCGTTCTTTGAACACACGGAACGCGATTGCAGGTTCTGTTGTTGTACCTGATTTAGAAATGACATTGACAGAGAAATCACGGTCGCCGATGATTTCAATCAAGTCTGCTAAATAAGTGGAAGAAATTGAGTTTCCTGCAAAAAAGATTTGTGGTGCTTTCCGTTCATCAGATGAAAGCAAGTTATAGAATGAATGATTCAAGAAATCAATCGCCGCTTTCGCGCCTAGATAAGAGCCGCCAATACCGATTACGACTAATACTTCTGAGTCTGATTGGATTTTTTCAGCTGCTTTCTTAATGCGGGCGAATTCTTCTTTATCATAATTTTTAGGTAAGTCGATCCAACCTAAAAAGTCGTTACCTGCACCAGTACCTTCACGTAAAAGTTTATCTGCTGCTGTAACTTGACTTTGCATATAGCTTAATTCGTGTTCATTCACAAATGGAGCCACTTTTGAATAGTCAAATTTGATGTGTGACATGATTTGTCCTCCTTGAAAAAATTAGTTTTTCATACAAGTACTACTTTACGTTTTTTTTGAACTTTTTTCAAGTAATTCCTTATATATCACCCATCTAGTAGAGTTAGACAAGTCCTTGAGAAATCATTGCTTTAGCAACTTTTTCAAATCCAGCCACATTGGCTCCTAACATGAAATTATTTTTTTGATCAAATTCTTCTGCAGTGTCACGGCAAGCGTCATAGATATTCTTCATGATCTCATCCAATTTTTCATCGACTTCTGCTTTTTCCCACTGCAAACGTTGTGAGTTTTGACTCATTTCTAAAGCAGAAACCGCTACGCCACCCGCATTGGCTGCTTTTCCAGGACAATAGTAGATGTCTTGCGCAATAAAGTATTCCGCCGCTTCAAGGGAGCTTGGCATATTGGCACCTTCAGAAACAATCCGGACACCATTTGCTTTTGCCCGTTTGGCTTGTTCTAGATTGATTTCATTTTGAGTCGCACAAGGGAAGGCTAATTCCGCTTGAACATCGAAGTCCCAGACAGACGCTCCTTCATGATATTCTGCCGTTGGACGAGCCTCGGCATAAGCGGTCAAACGTTCCCGCTTCACTTCTTTGATTTCTTTCAATAAGGCTAAATCAATGCCCTTTTCGTCATAGATAAATCCGGAAGAATCAGAACATGTGACGGCTGTTGCACCCAACTCATGCAATTTCTCAATCGCATAGATAGCCACATTGCCACTGCCAGACACAATCGCTTTTTTCCCTTGGAAATCTTCTTCTAAATCCTTCAGCAAGTGTTTAACAAAATAGACTGCTCCATAACCGGTAGCTTCCGTCCGATTTTTACTTCCCCAAAAATCTAGCGGTTTTCCTGTAAGGACACCTGCATCATATTGTTTCAGACGTTTGTAAGCCCCAAAGAGATAGCCAATTTCACGACCACCGACACCAATGTCCCCCGCTGGCACATCTAGATCCGGTCCGATATGTTTGGCTAATTCCGTCATGAAACTTTGGCAAAAACGCATCACTTCGCCATCTGATTTTCCTTTTGGATCAAAGTCACTGCCGCCTTTACCGCCGCCAATTGGTAAACCCGTCAAACTGTTCTTGAAAATTTGCTCAAAAGCCAAAAATTTCAAGATACTTAAGTTGACGCTTGGATGAAAACGCAGGCCGCCTTTATAAGGACCTAATGCCGAATTGAATTGGATCCGGTAACCGCGATTGACTTGCCAATTGCCTTGATCATCTTGCCAAGGAACACGAAACTGAATGAACCGTTCGGGTTCTGTTAATAAATCAACCAAATTTGATTCAATGTATTCCGGATGTTTTTCCAAGAAAGGAATGATTGTTGGTAAAAATTCATCGATTGCTTGTAAAAATTCCGTTTGGTTCTGATCTTTCTCATGTAGTTTCTCCTGGATCGCTTTTACATACTCTGAAGCATTTGTCATGAAGCATTACCTCCTCTAGTTACATTCTATTTTATAGAAAATTTCAGAAATTGCATCTATTTTTTACGAATTGTCAGAATTTTTTTTCGATTCATCAAATAAATAGCATTCTCCCCTCTGATTCCCGCAATATGGTACAATCCACAAAGAGGTGAAAAACGATGAAAAAATCCTACGATGTAATCGTAATTGGTGCAGGAACCAGCGGCATGATGGCCGCTATTTCAGCAGCCGAAAACGGTGCCGACGTATTGCTGGTAGAAAAAAATAAAAAAGTTGGAAAAAAATTGCTTATGACTGGCGGAGGGCGTTGCAATGTAACGAACAATCGGTCTGTTGATGATTTGATTGCCCATATTCCTGGAAATGGCAAATTTTTATATAGTACCTTTTCCCAATTCAATAATTTTGATGTGATGACTTTTTTCGAATCCCAAGGGGTCTCACTGAAAGAAGAAGATCATGGTCGAATGTTTCCTGTCACCGACAAATCGAAAACCATTGTTGAAGGTTTGTTACAAGCGATTCATGAAAAACAAGTGACGCTGCTGACGAATACGGCAGTCACCAAATTACTGCACGACGGAACTCAGATCCAAGGGATTCGGACGGAATTTGAAGAATTTACTGCGCCTTGCGTGATCCTGACGACTGGGGGGCGTACCTATCCTTCAACTGGATCAACTGGAGATGGGTACAAAATGGCCAAAAAAGTTGGTCATACGATCACACCCCTTTACCCCACCGAATCACCTCTTGTCTCAGAGGAGATCTTTATCAGCGAACGAACCCTTCAGGGGCTTTCTTTACAAGATATTGCTTTATCTGTTTTGGATGCAACAGGAAAAACCGTGGTTTCCCACACAATGGATCTCCTGTTCACGCATTTTGGGCTTTCAGGACCAGCTGCGTTGCGTTGCTCTTCTTTTGTCAATCAAGAACTGAAGAGTCATACGCCTGTCACTGTGGTGCTAGACTGCTTTCCAGATAAAACAGTCGATGACTTGCAAAAAGAACTAGCCGAGGGGGCTCATTCGAAGAAAAAATTAGCCAATGCATTGAGTGGCATCTTGCCTGAGCGTCTGCTGGAGTTCTTTATCCAGCGGCTGGCACTATCTGATCTGGTAGCGGATCAAACAACCCTTGAACAGTTGCAGGAATTAGCAGTCCTCATGAAGGGCTTTCCTATCCAAATCAGTAAAACATTTCCGTTAGAAAAATCCTTTGTGACAGGTGGAGGGATTCATTTAAAAGAAGTGAACCCCAAAACAATGGAAAGTAAATGTATCAACGGCCTCTATTTTGGTGGTGAGTTACTGGATATCAACGGCTATACCGGCGGATTCAATATCACTGCTGCCTTTTGTACCGGCCATGTGGCTGGCACTCATGCTGCGGAGATGGCCAGCTATTTTCACTATTAACAATGATAACTGCCCCTTAACAATCTGACCCGTTAAAAAGAAATTCCGAATCTTTCTAAGGCTGGCTTCTGAGTAAAATTGCCGCCGCATAAAACTGCTAGTGACATAGTGGGAAAGATTCGGTTTTTTTGTGCTGGTACGCTTAGAAATTGCTTATTGTTTGGCGTTTTTTATAAGAAGGCGTAGACTAAAAGAGAACTTAAAGGAGGCTGGAGAAATGAAACGTATTTCAAGAGGCAAATTTGAAAAAATGCAAAAACTTTCCAATGAAGACGGTGTGATTGCGGCATTGGCTATCGATCAGCGAGGATCAATGAAAAAAATGATGAAAGCTGCCACAGGACCCGATAATTTTAAAATGGAGCAAATTTATGACTTTAAGCGGTTGGTCTCACAAGAATTGACCAAGTACGTCAGCAGTATCTTATTGGATGAAGAGTATGGCTTCCAAGGAATCGAAGCGAAAAATTCCGATGCTGGTTTGATCCTGTCGTATGAGAAAACTGGCTATGATGTCAATACTCCCGGACGTTTGCCAGAGTTGTTGCCAAATGAATCTCTGCAACGTTTGGTCCAAAAAGGCGCTGACGCCGCAAAAGTGCTGGTTTATTACAATCCGGATGAACCGCAAGAAATTCTTGACACCAAGCATGCCTTTTTAGAACGCTTAGGTACGGAAGCGCAAGCCGCCGATATTCCGATTTTTGTCGAACCTATCGTCTACGATGATGAAATCACCGACGATAAATCACCGGCTTTTGCAAAAATCAAACCTAGCAAAGTCATTCGTACGATTCAAGAATTGACCAAAGACAAATACCATATCGATATTTTAAAAGTTGAAGTGCCTGTACAATTTGATTTGGTTGAAGGGTTTCAAAAAGAAGGTCTAGAAGCTGTCTATACCCAAGAAGAAGCTGCCAACTACTTCAGAGAAGCAAGTGATGCGGCCACTCGACCTTTCATCTATCTAAGTGCAGGAGTTCCCGCAAACATTTTCCGTGACGAATTGCGCTTTGCCGGAGAACACGGAGCAAAATTCTCTGGAATTCTTGGTGGACGTGCAACTTGGCGAGACAGTGTGGAAATTTATGGGAAACAAGGAGAAAAAGCCCTGTTGGAATGGTTAGATACTCAAGGAAGAGAAAATGTCGAGGAACTGAATGCGATTCTAAAAGAATATGCTACCCCTTGGTATGAATTTTATGGTGGATTGGACAATATTGAAGTCTTCGATATCTCCGTCATGGAATAATTTTTATCAAATAAAGGAGCCATTGCATGGAAGTATCACACTTCAAGCAATGGCTCCTTTTAGTTATTCGTTACTCGGTTTCGGAATCTTCAGCTGTTAAAGCGACAAACTCTCCTCGGACCAATTGACTCAAGTCCCTGG
>NZ_JALAHI010000059.1 GCF_022711995.1 Enterococcus sp. | reverse complement strand
AATGGGATTATAAAAACAGAAAGGATGAATCACATGAAGATAACAAAGAATCTTTTAAAGTTGATTACATTGAGTAGTTCATTTATCTGATTAGAAGATTTTCTAAAATTGAAGAAAGAGCATTCAAACAAAAAAAAGTATTGAAAAACAACCCTTTCTTTTTTTATATAATCGAAATTGCACCACAAAAAACTCACAAACAATCCGTTACAAACAGACTATATGTGATTTTGCTATACTCCTTGTATTCTGTTTTAACTGCTCTGAGCAACTGGCAACGAGCAGTATATCAACAACTAGCAATCAAAGAGGGGGGAAATAACGAGATAAGTCAGATCAATTAACAAGGAGAAAATTGATAAAAGCAGAACTAAAGAAAGATTCTTACTAAGAAACCTACCGATATTCATTCGAAAGGCATTATTTTCGTTTATGCCGTTGAGTTGATGCGTGGTGCGCTCGAAAAGAACGCAGAAAAAGGAGAAACACCCATATGACAGCACAATTTTTAGAAAAGAAAACTATATTTTTCAAGCTAATGCTTGCGCTCAGCGCGTTTTTTACATTAAGTTTGGCGGGAGCAAAAAAAGCAGATGCATTGGATCTGGCAGGTAATACAGAAATTGCTAAGAAGTTTGTCGAACCACAACCAAAGACAAAATATTTTATGTGGACAGCAAAACAATGGATTCCAGAAACAAAAGAAACGTTATGGGCACCCTTGCGAGCAGATAATTTCTTCTATCCACAAGAACGCACATCTAAAATGAAAATAACTTTACTACCTACAAAGCAAAAAGATGTCTATCAAATTCAATTACCAGGTAACTATTTCTATGTAGATGACTCCAAACCGTTTGTCCGTTATCCTGATTCTGCCTATACTCCTGAACAAAGATATTATCTATTAGGACAACGTCCAAGCCAAAGTAATCTTCGTGCGAGCTGGCAATTCATTCCTGTGCCTGGAAGCAAAGGGGCATACCGTATTCGCAATATGGCTACTGGACGCTACTTGTCCGTTCATATCTGGGATTGTTCAATAACTGGCAGTCCGCTAAGATTAATCGTAAAAGATTACCAACCAGAAGACGCAAATGTCATCCATTCATTTTCCTTTACGAAATAATTCTCCATACAGCAAAAACCAGCAAGAGCGGCTTACTGCCCTTGCTGGTTTTTCACTCTATGCTCAAACATTTTCTTCCCTACTTATTTCCAATCATAAATATATAAGAAAATGCTCTTTATATCTTCAAATAATGTACTTTTTGAAATAGAAAAGAGATTGGTTGTCTTCATACTATCTTTAAAAGCTAAGGAACGCTCACAAATGATCACGTGAGGCCATTCTTCCGCGTAAATGGGCACATCATTTAAAGAATAGTACATCGTATTATCGATCATGTAGTAATCCATATTTAACCAGCGAGAGATGTTTTCGCGATAAACGACATGAGACAGTTCATCTTCCGCAACAATAATGATTGCGAACTTCCTTGGCCTTTTTTGGATGAGACTGGACTCAATCTCCGAACATAATTTTTCTAAGGAAGTGTCATTAAACTTCAGCTCATAGTCCACATGAATTTCTTCTTTCCATTGATTCAAAATTTCCTTTAATGTTGCCAAAATAGCTAGTTGGGAATCACTGAGATAGTAATGCTTTTCAACAGTATAATTTTGCATGTTGTACCACAATGTATTCAAATAATTCATAAAAGGTTTTTCAAAGAGAATATTGTTGGTCAAATTCGCATCAAACTCGTCTTCAATTTGTTTGATCAATTTTTTTACTGTCTTTGGTCGACTCTCAATAAAGATTTCACGTTTTTGCATATAGTTCATATTGACGATCAAATAGTTATTGGTGTTTAAATTAATACTGCGATAAATCGAGACAAAAAAAGCAATTTCACTCTCAGAAAGTTGATTTTCCCCTAAAACTAATTCAGCGACATCTTTGATATGATTAAAAATCATTGTATCCTTTAAAAAGTTAAATTCATCTTCAGGGAAGACCAACGTCTTACTGTCTTTCCTTGAAAGAGACAAATAGGCTGCTAACATTAAAAAGGTATACTCGCGTCTGTTCATTTCATAGTCATTAGCGAGATGACTCAATACTTGTTCCACAAAAATGCTCACTCGTTTGTAAATCGTACTATCAACGATCGTATCTAATAAGTCACAGCGCATCCAGACGGACATCATGACAAGTCGGTATTCTAACTCATTCTCAATGATATTGCCTTCTTCATCCATAATATTCGCGTTTTTAAAGTATTCTTCGACTCGTTTTTTGATTTTAAACGCTTTGGCTACCGAGACAAACTCTTCTTCCACAATCGTCAAATAATTCGTTTCGCCCATTAAATACCAAGAGCAGCCACGTAAAAATTTAGACTCTTTGTAGACTTCTTTAATTAAATCATACCTTGAAAAACTGCTGATAAAAGAGAGTTGGATCGTGGTACTATCCACCTCCATCTGATCAATATATTCTTCAAGAATAATACTGATTTTCTCAAAATCGCGTTTTACCGTATTGAAGGTCACGTCTAACCTTTTCGCCACTTCCCTTACAGATAGCACTTTGAGCTCATAAAGATATTCAGTCAATTTGACTTGTCTGATAATATCTTTTTCAATAAAATTTTCAATCATATTGTTCTCCAATCATTATTTGTATGGAATGATCGTTGTACCTGATCACACTACTTCTACTCATTTCGTTGAAAACAAAAATAGCCAATCAAAACTCAGACCAAAAATTTCAGTGTCTGTTAGAGAAGTATTTTACTTTGATCACAGTAAGAAGCAAAATCGCCTCCTGTATCAACTCATTACTATCTAGTTTATAGCTTTTTCACAAAAAAAACTAGCAGCAATCTTCTACACTTTTTTTTCAAAAAGAGACTCAAAAAAGCTCCTTTCATT
>NZ_JALAHI010000058.1 GCF_022711995.1 Enterococcus sp. | reverse complement strand
GTTACAAACTTTCTACGATGGATGAGGAAACGATGAGTAGACATGACCTGCTTTTTGTAGAGAATGAGTAGATAAATCTCGGTTAAATTTTTATTGAGCAACGGATTGAAACAAAAAGAAAGGAGCACTGAAAATGGATAGTTACGATTTATTAAAAACAACACTTGCTGTTTCAGCTAAAAGAGCAGAACTGATCTCTTCAAATATTGCCAATGTCAATACGGATGGATATAAAGCCAAACGAGTAGAATTTGAAAGTGAGTTGAATCAGGCGATTGCAGCTTCAACGAAGCAATCAGCAAAGGAAGAAGATATTCTTTCACAAGTACAGCCACGAGTGACACAAAACTCGAATACAAGTGTAAAAGACAATGGCAATAATGTGGATCTAGAAGTAGAGATGTTGGATCAAGCGGCTAACGGATTATACTATAGTGCTTTGACAGCACAAATAAACGGTCGTTTGCAAATGATGAATCTTGTACTAAGTAATTAAAGAAAGTAGGCAGATGTAGTGGGTGTTTTTGATGGACTGACGATCAATGCAAGCGGCTTAGCATTGGAACGATTAAAGTTGGATACGATTTCGACCAATATTGCGAATGTCAATACGCATCAGACAGAAGACAGCGATGCATATCAAAAAAAGAGTGTTCTTTTTTCCCAGAATTTAAAGACTGTACAAGACGGGAAAACAAAGAACTACGGTGTTAAGGTAACGGGAATCCAAGCAGATGATACATTGAAATTAACTTATGATCCTACAAATCCTGCTGCTGATGAAGATGGTTACTTAGAACAGTCGAATGTGGATATCGCAGATGAAATGGTGGCAATGATCCAAGCAGTGCGTACATATGAAGCGAACGTTTCTGCCTCCGAAATGAACAAAACGATTCTAAAAAAAGCACTAGAAATATCGAAGGGGTAGAAAAAAATGAATGAATTATTAACATCAGGATTAACGGATTATCAAAACTCTTTACGAGCAATAAATGCTTCTGGGACTTCTACAGCAGAAGTCGATTCCTCATCAAATGCTGCATTTGGGAACTATTTATCTGATGCTCTTGAGAGTCTCAATCAAAAAACTGCAACAATGGACCAAGACACGATCAAAATGATCACAGGAGATGAAAGTGATCTTGGAAACATAATGATTCGAATGACAGAAGCACAGTTAGCGCTCCAAACAGCCGTGACTGTGCGTAATAAATGCTTAGAGGCATATAACGATGTTAAAAATATGCAGTTCTAGCAGTTGGCGAGGGAATAAAGCGAAATGATGGAAAAATTGAAAGAATGGCCAGACTTGATCAAAGAACGATGGCAATCTCAAAGTTCACTGAAAAAATTGATAGCAATTCTTTCCGTTATCAGCATTATTGGTGTCGCGGCAACTATGTATTACTTAAATACTAAAGTCGAATACGGTGTTTTGTTTACAGATTTAAGCGAAGCGGATGCAGGCGCGCTGACAAAGGATTTAACAGAGCAGAATATCGAATATAAGTTGGCGGATAATGGGACAACCATTTTAATTGCTAAAGAGCAGATCGATGAATACCGTATTGAACTTGCGGTGGAGAATAAGTTGCCAAACACAGCAACTGGCTTTGAACTGTTTGATGATGCCGGGATGATGACCACTGATGAAGATCGCAAGATCATGTATCAGCGAGCGGTCACAGGAGAATTGCAAAGAGCGATTGAATCATTAGATTCTGTCAAGTCGGCGAAAGTTCTCTTAGTGATGCCAGAAGACAGTGTCTTTTCTAGTGAAGAAAGTACGCCTACTGCTTCGATTATTTTAACACTTAAAAATCAGCGGATTTCCGAAGATGCAGTACAAGGAATTGTCACGCTGACTTCAGGAGCGGTAGAAAATCTTCTGCCGGAGAATGTTAAGGTAGTGGATAGCTCTGGTAATACGTTAACGATCGATGAAGATGAAAATAGCCAACTCAGTAGTTTGAACGGCAAATATATCGCAATCAAAAACGAGTACGAAAAAATACTCGAAGAAAAAGTTTCAAAGTTATTGGCGCCTATCTATGGAGAAGACAAGTTCCAAGTCTCAATCAATTTAGATTTGAATTTTGATTCGATCGAAAGCACGAAAGTAACTTATGAAGATCCGGAAATCAGAAATGAGACCGTTCAAGCTGCCGGTTCTGGCGAAGCAATTCTAGACGCCCAGACAGGAACTGTCGATGACAATGTTTCTAATGTGACAGGAGATGCGGGGGATGAGAGTAGTTCCTACCGCCGTTCCATAGAAAACGAATTGAATACAGAAACGACCAAAAGAATTGCTGCTCCTGGAATGATTCAACGAATGACCAGTTCCGTTGTTGTCAATGCTGATCTTTCTCAAAATGATCAAGCGGAACTACAATTACTGATCGCCAGTGCGGTAGGCTACGATGCTGATCGTGGCGATGATATTGCCATTCAAGGATTTGACTTTGCTCAAGCTGCTACAGATGAAGCAGCAGAAACTGAAAATACAGACCCATTAGTAACGGCAAAAGGCTATCTGAAATATCTGATTATCGGCGGAATTGCATTGATTGTTATCTTGATCGTACTATTCATCATTGGTATGTTGAGAAGACGTCGAGAAGACAATATTACTGTGGATGTCACCCAAGAGTTGCCAGTTACGACACAATCTGCAGTCGCTGACGTACCAACACAGACAGAAGACTCTGAAGAGATGGTCTTTGGTGGGTTGGGACAAAATGACGAAACTGCTCTAGAAGAAGTTATTGAATCTATAGAACAAGATCAGACTGAGGACGAAGACACATTAAGTCATTCAGCAAAACAACACGCCGATTCAAATCCGGAAGTAGCTGCTGAATTGATCAAAGCTTGGATGAAGGAAAAATAGAGGGGAAAGAAACGATGGAAACACTCGATGGTGTCAAAAAAGCAGCAATACTCTTGATCTCATTGGGATCGGAAACCTCTGCGAAGATCATGAAGCTTCTGCCGGAAAATTATATTCAAAAGGTTAGTTATGAAATCGCCAATATCGATTTTGTTAGTCCAGAAGAACGTGATCAAGTGTTAGAAGAATTTTCAACCACGTTTACGGCCAGAAAATATGTGATTGATGGTGGGATCGACTACGCGAAGAATTTATTGAACCAAGCATTAGGCTCTCACAAAGCTAAAGAAGTGATCGATGTGCTTACGCAGATCCAGTTACGAGAACGGCCATTCAATATCGCTCGCAAGGCGGATGTTCAACAATTGACGAATCTGTTGATTGGTGAACATCCCCAGACAGTTGCGCTGATCTTATGTTATATGCAACCAGACAAGGCAGCGGATGTATTGTCTCAATTTCCGGATCATCTGCAAGTAGAAATCGCTGAACGAATCGGAACCATTTCCAGTACATCACCACTGATCATTGAGCGCATTGAAAAAGTGATCGAGAATAAATTCTCTAACTATGTGGAAAATGATAGTGAAAACGTGGGCGGCGTGCATACATTAGTAGAAATCTTGAATTCTGTCAGCCGAAGTACCGAGAAGAATATCCTGACCGATCTAGAGAAGCGGCAGCCGGAACTTTCAAACGAAGTCAAATCAAGTCTGTTTACGTTCGAAGACATTGTTACATTGGATCGTTTGGATGTTCAAAAAGTACTACGGGATGTATCGAACGAAGTCCTTGTTTTGGCACTCAAAGGAACGACAGAGGATATCAAAGCCTTTATCTTCTCGAATCTGTCAACCCGGGCGGTGGAGAATTTACAAGAAGAAATTCAGTTCATGGGACCAACCCGTTTGTCTGCTATCGAAGAAGCACAACAAAATGTGGTTGCTGTCATACGTCGCTTAGACGAAAATGGCGAGATCTATCTTGGAAGGGGCAACCAAGATGCAGTGGTCAAATAGCAGCTTGTTAAAACAAGAAACAGTCCAAAATCTGAACAAAGAAAAATCTATTTTGACTGAAGCAGTGATCAAGGCACCTTCTTCTGCTTCGACAGGTTCGTTGAATACATCGGATTCGCTAGAAGAAAGCCTCCAAAAACGAAAAGAAGCGCAGCGGGAACAAGCGTGGAAATTTGAAAAAGAGCAAGAGCTCAAAAAAATCGAAGTCTTAAAGCGAAAAACATTGGAAGCAGCTCAAGCAGAAGCGCAAAGAATCAAAGAAGCAGCGCAAAAAGAAGGGTATGCCCAAGGACTCGCTGAAGGGCAAAAAGCAGGTTATGAGCAAGGCTATCAAGAAGGCGTCTCTGCCAGTAAAGAGACGGCCGCTAAACTGATTGCTCAAGCAGAAAAGAATGTGCAGCAAGCAGCAGATGAGATCAATGCATTTCGGTCTGAAAAAAAGGCTGAAATGATCTCTTTTGGAGTAGAAATCGCCGAAGCACTGATCAATCAGCGTTTCGAGCAAAGCAATGCTGCTTTGCTTGCTTTTTTAGAGCCCATTTTATTGCAATTTGAACAACCGGATCAATTTTTGACGATTCGCATCCACGAGCAGTATCTCCATGTCCTTAAAGATATTCTGGAAAGTAAAAAGCAAGAGATCAGTAATTTCCGCTATTTGATATTGCCAGATGATCAGCTTTCAGCTCATGATTTTGTGATCGAGTCCGATGATTCTTTGGTTGTATTCGAGTTAGAAAAAGAGATTGAACTTTATTTGCAGCATCTTTTAGAAAGTAGTGAATAGAAATGGTGCTTGAATTACCTATCGAACCTATTGTTCAAAAGGCAAAAGATCGCAGATTCTATTCCGTTTATGGAAAGGTCAGCGAAGTAGTTGGTCTACTGATCAAAGTTGAAGGGTTATCGGTTTTTGTAGGAGAGATTTGTGAGGTAAAGGTTCAGAACAGCTCTCATGTTGCATTAGCGGAAGTGGTTGGTTTTGTCAAAAAGACGGTCCTGTTAATGCCGCTGGATCAACTGGAAGGTATTGGACCTGGTTGCTTGGTAAAACCTACGGGGACCACATTGACAGTTAAAATCAGTGACTCCTTGCTGGGACATACCTTAGATGGTCTTGGGCGTCCTATGGATATGGAGATCGATCTAAGCGATGCTGATGAATATCCTGTTATACAGGAATCTCCAGATCCCTTCCAACGTAAAAAAATCTCTGAAATCATGAGTACCGGGGTACGAGTGATCGATGGCTTACTGACAGTTGGTCAAGGCCAGCGAATAGGTATTTTTGCCGGAAGTGGTGTGGGAAAGAGTACCCTACTAGGCATGCTTGCTCGCTACTGTGAAGCCGATATTATTGTGATTGGACTAGTAGGAGAACGGGGACGAGAAGTAAAAGAATTTATTGAAAACGATCTAGGCCCAGAAGGTTACCGCAAATCAGTCGTTGTTTGTGCTACTTCTGATATGCCGCCTTTAGTACGGTTGAAAGGTGCCCATGTTGCCACCGCAATCGCTGAGTATTATCGGGATCAAGGGAAGAAAGTGGTTTTGATGATGGATTCTGTCACTCGTTTTGCAATGGCACAACGAGAAATCGGACTATCTACCGGCGAACCACCGACAACTAAAGGATATACGCCTTCTGTATTTACGGCTCTACCAAAACTGTTGGAACGCAGTGGAATGTCCGATCAAGGATCTATCACTGCTTTTTATACGGTTCTGGTTGAAGGGGACGATATGAATGAGCCAATCGCCGATGCAGTTCGGGGTATCTTAGATGGACACATCATTTTATCCAGAAAAATCGCTGCTCAAAACCATTACCCAGCCATTGACGTGCAAAACAGCCTAAGTCGTTTAATGAAAACGCTGGTCACACCAGAACAGTACAACGATGCAGGTGAGTTAAAGGAAAATATGGCTGCCTATGCAGAAGCCAAAGATTTGATCGATATTGGTGCCTATAAATCAGGTGCCAATGCCATCACGGATCATGCCATCGCATTACATCATCCCATCAACAGTTTTTTACAACAGAGAGTGGATGAACGAAACTCATATGAAGAAACGAAAACCGCGTTAGCTGCCTTATTTAATGGAGAGGCAACTCTTGAACGGCAGCGAAACGCTTTGCAATAAGAAAGAAGGTAACTAAGGATGAAAGCTTTTCATTTTTCATTGGAAAAAGTGTTGGATCATCGTGTAACTGTAGAGCAAGAAGCTAAACGAGCTTATGCGGAGAAACAAAAAGCAGTGATCCAAAAGGAACAAGTTCTCACACAAATGATCAATGAAAAAACTGCATTGATGGACGTCAATGAAATGACGATTGGACGAATGCAAGTCCAACATCGCTATCTAACCGCATTAGAGTCGGCAATTCATGAGATGTATCAGCAAGTACGTCAGCTGAGTCAAGAAGTTGAAGCCGCCTTGACCGTCGTTGTGCAAGCACAACAAGAACGGAAAGTTGTCGAAAAGCTACGAGAAAAAAAGCTTGAAGAATACAATTATCAATTGCTTCAAGAAGAGCAAAAGCAATTAGATGAAATGGGCAGTCGCAGTCTAGCAATAAGTTAAGCGACGACTGCAGGTACATAAAAAGACTTGAGAGGAGGTGAATAATGAAACAAGTGGCGATGACATCAGCGATTGCAACAACCGCTGAGCAGCAACAATCTGTTAAAGTAAAAGATCCCGGTAATTTCATGCAGTTACTACAGCAGTTTTCTCAAGAGTTTGAAGGGAATATGACCGATGAGGAAGCAGCCATGGTGCCTCAAGGGGAGCTTGACGGTGGTGACTTGGCCGAGCAAGTAGACAGCGAAGAATCCGAGTTAGTCAGCGAGTCTACGGGGGAGGAATCCGTAGCAACTACAGAATGGGTTCCGCAAATCGATCGCCAACCAAGTCCGGCGTTAGCAGGGAACTTGGACTGGTTGCATTCTATGGGCGCCCTTACAGAAACGGCTAAAGAAATGTGGCTAGGAGAAACCACACCTACCCAGCTGCTTGCTACCGATCAAGTGTCAGTACAGCCAATATCAGTCGAACCAGTATCAGTACAGTCAGTGACTGGTCAGCTATCTGGGACGAATTTGGTTGAATCAATGCTACAGCAAGAAATAGCTTCCCAAGATATTTCTTTCAGTTCAGACCTCGAAGGCAAAGGAACGACGCTGCCTGCAACAGTCTTAGAAGACCAACCTTCTGTTTTGGGTGATGATCAAGCGAGTTTGGAAATTGGAACAAAGCCCGTATTGATAGAGGAACCGACCGTGTCAGCTAGTGAAAAACGGGATGAGCTGCAAGGAAGTGACGTTACAAAAAAACAAACTTCTACTGAGCAATCAGCCGAGACCTCAACAAAATCCGTAGCACCGCAACCACTCCCGGGAAAAATGTCCCTCTCAGAGGATGTAATGATTGCTGATTTGACAACGGAAACTGGAACCGATGGATTGCAACAAGTAGCGACGATGGACTTTTCGACATTACTGACGAAAGCAAATGAAAAGCCAACACCAACTGCAATCAAGGCTGCCGTGGAACCATTGGCGCAAAAAGTCGAACAGCTAGTACAGACACCGGAGAAAAAAATTACGCTTCAATTGGTACCGGAAAAACTTGGTAAAGTTCGCATTGCATTGGAAGTTACGGCACAAGGCAGTCGTTTGGAGTTTACTGTGGAGCAACAACAGACCAAACACTTACTGTCATCCATCAAGACAGAGTTGGAGCAAGTGCTTCAAAAACAAGAACAGCAAGTGATTTCTTCAAAGGAAGGCATTTTGAAAGACAATCCGACAACATCGATCGAACGTGCTACTTTTTCTCAAGGCTCCTTCGCTGGGTTCAACTCAACAAGTGATGGCCAGACAGCACAACAAGGCTTTTCACAGCCTCAGAGACAATCGGGGAAAAAAATCTACAATCAAGTTCCTGTACCTACCGAAGAAATTACGGAACCAACAAATCATGCCATCAGTATTCTGGCGTAATGTAAAAGGAGAAAAAAGATGCCTAATGAGATTACACAGTCGGTTGCGGGCCTTGCGAGTACCACTACTACAGCACAGACCCATCGAGCTTCCGATATTTCAATGGATGATTTCCTTAAAATTTTAGCAGCAACTATGAGTAATCCTTCTTTTAGTGGGGATTCTTCAGGCGGTGGTACAGATTACATTTCACAGCTAGTTCAGTTTACTACATTGGAGCAATTGAATGAATTAAGTGAAACGGTAATGACCTCCGTGATTTTGCAGCAACAACAACAGGCTTTCGGATTAATCAACAAAGAAGTCACGGTATTAGATGGAAAAGAAAAAGTTACCGGAGTCATTGAGAAAGTACGTTTTTCAAATGGATATGCCACGATCGTTGTCAATGGGAAAGAATACAATATGAGCGCGATCGAAGAAATTGGCGGGGATCCCAAAACTTCAGATGAAACAGCAAGCGAATCAGAAGGCGACAAAGCAAAAGGTGAGTCCGTATGAATCCAATAGGCCGCGATTTACCATTACAAGCAGCCACTTCTGGAAAAACACTTAGTTCTACACAGTACCAAGCAAAGAATGCTGATTTTTCGGAGATGCTGCAAGATAAGCAAAAAAGTATCAAAGTGTCCCATCATGCACAAAAGCGGTTGACGGATCGCGCGTTAACGCTCCAAGAGACGGATTATGATTCGCTGTCAACAGCGATGAGCGAATTAGCTGCTAAAGGAAGTAAAGAATCATTATTGGTATATAAAGATATGGGGCTGATCGCAGATGTTCATAGTCGGACGATCATTACGGCAATGGGTATGAACGAATTGCATACAGTGACGAATATCGATAGTGCCACATTTATCAAATAACAGCTGGACTGAAAAGGGGCTGTAGTATTTTCTGAACGACAGAGGAAAATACGTCAAATTGAAGGAGGAAAATTAATGTTACGATCATTATATTCAGGTGTTAGTGGAATGAAAAATCTTCAAACGAAAATGGACGTGGTATCAAATAATATTGCCAACGTCAATACGATTGGTTTCAAATCAAGTCGGGTACTTTTCCAAGACATGATGAGCCAAACAACATCAAATGCAACCGCACCAGGCAATGGCTCCGGGGGTGTCAACGGTACACAAGTCGGTTTAGGCGTACAAGCTGGTTCGATCGACATGATCAATACCGTAGGAGCACCTCAATCTACTGGACGAGCAATGGACTTTTACATTAGTGGCCAAGGGTATTTCATGGTCCAAGGTTCTGGAGAAAGTGGCGAAACTTATTATACCCGTGATGGTTCTTTCGTACGAGACAGCAATGGAACGTTGACAAACAGTGATGGGATGCAAGTATTGGGACGTCCTGCAAGTACGAATCCACCGACAGTATACGATGATACTTACAAAGAAGGAACTGGGATCAGTGACGAAGGAACCATCGGACCATTGGAAATTCCGTCAACGATTACTGACACAGACGGCAAAGTTCTAACGTATAACTCAATGGCCATCGATGCTAATGGACTAGTCGTTGCAAAATACGGCGACAAATCATTCGTTATGGGGAAAGTCTCCATCGCTACTTTCAATAACCCTGAAGGCTTGGAAAAAGTCGGTGGGAACAACTATATGCAATCTAGCAACTCCGGTGCAGCAATTGTTGCGGGAGCAGGCCAAAATGGCTCAGGACGTCTACAAGCGGGGGCACTTGAAATGTCGAATGTCGATCTATCGACTGAATTTACAGAAATGATCATCGCCAGCAGAGCGTATCAAGCAAATTCAAGAAGTATTACCACTTCTGATGAAATGTTACAAGAATTGCTGAACTTGAAGCGCTAATAGAATCCCTCAAAAATAAATAGGAGGTACCGGATGATTTTATTGACGGCATTGAATGGCAGAGAGTTTTATTTAAATCCGGAACTGATCTATCGGGTGGAAGAAATGCCCGATACATTGATTACATTGACAGATGGCAAGACACTGGTTGTAACTGAGACCGCAGCGGAAACGGCACAGCGTGTCATCGACTATAAACTCTTGATCAATTCGAATCAAATAAATAACTAAGGGTGGGTTAAGATGGCGAAAGCGAAAGTGAAAGAGAATGAAGAGAAAGAACAAGGCAAAGAGAAAAATAAAGAAAAAGGAATCAATCTAGTTCTGCTGATCCCCATTTTATTGGTGATCGTAGTTGGTGGAACGATTGGTGGGACACTGGTAACCAATCACTTTCTAGTGAAAGACAAAGAAGTCGCCACAGAAACCAAGACCAAGGTCAAAGGAATAGACACAGATGAATCGATTGTCTCACTAGAGGAATTTCTTGTGAATCTTGAGAAAGAAGAAGGACATGAACAGCAATATATGAAGGTCAACCTTTCGATTCTCGTCGACAACGAGGAAAAGAGTGAAGAGGTGACGAAAAATGTCGCTGTCATTCGCGATAGTGTTGTTAATTTACTGCGACAAAAAAAAGCGAGTGATATTTTGAGTTCGGCAGAAAGTGTACCGAATTTGAAAAAAGAGCTGAAAGCAGCAATCAATCATGAGTATGGATCATCAATCGTCAATGAAGTATATGTTACTGATTTAGTGATCCAATAGAAAGAGGAACGTTGATGGACACATTTTTTTCATTGATTAAAATGATCGCTTTTTTGTTAATCATTTTGTATCTGATCAATGTCAGTTTGAAATATTTGAATCGCTATACGAACCAACAAAATAATCAGCTGCGGATTTTACAAAAAATCGCCGTCAGCAAAACCTCTTCCATTGGGATCGTTCAGATCCTTGACAAATATTATGTGATGAGTTTTTCGGAACAGCAGAACCAGATTTTAAAGGAGCTCAGTGAAGAAGAAGCTACGGTACTGATGACCAAAAATGGAGAAGTGTCAGAGCTGCAACGAGTGCCTGACTTCTCCGAATGGGTCAAAAAGGCGAAAAACCAATTAGAAATGAAACGAGGCAAACAAAAATGAGTCCAAAACGAAAATGGCCGCTGATAGTAGCGATCCTTTTATGCAGTTTGTGGATGCCTCAAACCGCGTTTGCCTTAGACATAGGTGACGTAAGTGGTACGATTGGTGATTTGCTATCTAATGGCAACGGGTCAAACGATACGATCAATATGTTTTTATTATTGACCTTCCTATCTTTGATTCCAGTTTTACTGATCATGATGACTTCGTTTACCCGTATCATTATGGTGCTTTCTTTTGTTCGGAGTTCCTTAGGTACCCAGCAAAATCCCCCCAATCAAGTATTGATTGGTCTGGCTCTGTTTCTCACATTCTTTATTATGAAACCTGTCTACACCGATATTTATCAGCAAGCAATTGAACCATTTGATCGGCAAGAAATCACGCAAGCAGAAGTCTTTGATCGTTCGGAAAAGCGGATCAAAGAATTTATGATGCTTCAAACACGAGAAAAAGACATTCAACTTTTCGCAGAAGCATCTGAAGAAAAAGAAAAATATGAAACTTCGGATGAAGTGCCCTTAACTGTAATGGTTCCGGCATTTATCATCAGCGAATTGCGTACAGCCTTCAGTATTGGCTTTCTGCTCTTTATTCCTTTCTTGATCATCGATTTAGTCGTCTCAAGTATTTTGATGTCGATGGGGATGATGATGTTGTCCCCGATCATGATCTCACTGCCATTTAAGATATTACTGTTTGTCTTAGTTGATGGCTGGTATTTGGTGGCGGAGTCACTGATCAAGAGTTTCCAATAATTCTTAGGAAAGGAGCAGAAAACCAATGTCTGTTGCAGCTGTCCTCGACGTTTTGCGAGAAGCATTTATCCGGATCTTGCTGATTGCCGGACCAGCACTACTTATCGCTATGCTTGTGGGGTTAGTGATCAGTATTTTTCAAGCCACTACTCAGATTCAAGAGCAGACGTTAAGTTTTGTGCCCAAATTGATCGCTATTTTTTTAACATTGATTTTAGCTGGTAATTATATGCTGAATATCTTGCTTAATTTCACTAAAACCATCTTTAAGATGATTGCGGCATTATAAGGAGGCAACGCATGGCACTGATCCAAGCAAGTATCCTGATTTTTTGCCGCATGATGGCCTTTGTTATCTTATGTCCGATATTTTCACAACAAAGCTTTCCATCACTTGCGAAAGTCGTCCTCGGTGTCGCATTTACCTTCCTTTGTTTTCCAGCAGTAGATCCATTGCCAGAAGCAACGCCAGTTATGTTTGCGATTTTGGCATTGAAAGAGGTCTTACTAGGAATGGCAATGGGGTATCTGAGTCAATTGGTCTTTACGGGTGTACAGATCGCCGGTCAAATGATCGACTTTCAAGTAGGGTTTTCAATGGCCCAAGCCTATGATCCAACGATTCAAATGAATGTTTCACAGTATGGAAAGACCTATTACTGGTTGGCTGTGGGAACATTTTTCACCTTAAATTTGCATCATCGGCTGATTTCAGCATTGCTCGCCTCCTTTTCAATCGTCCCATTGGGAACAGTCCAAATTAGTGGTACGACGATTGAAGGCGTGGTAAGGCTGTTCAGCCAGATGATGGAAATGGCCTTGAATTTGGCGGCACCGATCATCCTAACCCTGTTGATGGTAGATCTTGTGTTAGGAGTGATCTCACGGTCGATTCCGCAAATCAACGTCTTAATGATGAGTCTTTCACTTAAAACAGCCCTCAGTTTTATTATTTTTCTGATGCTGTTGCCAAATGCGATTACTTTTTTGAGTAAACAGCTCCCAGATACGATCAAGTATCTACAAGAGTTTATGACATCATTGAAATCATAGAGAGGTGAAACAGCGTGTCAGAAAAAGATGGCAAAACAGAACAGCCCACGGCCAAGCGTTTGCGGGATGCCCGTAAACGCGGAGAAGTTCCTAAAACACAAGAGTTAGCAGCTGCGGTCTCGCTGATGGTCTTTTCATTTATGTTGTTTCCCCTGTGGCACTTTTTCGCACAACGCTTTTTGCCTTTTCTTACTCGAGCGTTAGAACATCTTTATTTGTATGACGCCAGTATTGCTGATTTACCACGCTTGGGCCTCCAAAGCGTTCTATTATTTTTTTTGCTTTGTGCCCCGGTTTTTGCGATTGCTTATGTGGTGGCATTGGTTACAAACTACGCCCAAGTAGGAATTTTGTTTTCTGCCAAAGCAATCAAACCCAATTTCAAAAAGCTTAATCCCGTAAGTGGGTTAAAGCAACAGTTTAGCACGAGAGCCCTGGCCAACCTTGCTAAAACATTGGCAAAGTTTGGCATCATTGTGTATTTTTGTTACCAAAAATTTTTAGCAGCGGTTCCTACCTTGCTGGGGGTCAGCGAGGTGGGGTTAGAAAAAACGGTCTATTTTCTCATTGAACGAGCGAAGGATTTGTTTTTCCAGATTTCTCTTTTTCTGATTGTTTTGGCAGTCGCAGATTACGTTTACCAGCGTTACAGCCATCGGAAGAATCTGAAAATGAGCAAGCAAGAAATCAAAGATGAGTACAAGCAAATGGAGGGTGACCCGCAAGTCAAATCTCAGCGAAAAGCAAAATATCGCGAGATGACGCGAAATGCCATCGCCCATGTCAAAGAAGCAACAGTCGTTATCACCAATCCGACGCATTTTGCCATTGCGATCCGCTATGATGCGGAGAATGAAGGCGTACCGCGGGTCTTGGCCAAAGGTGCCGATCAATTGGCACAGCGGATGAAGGCAGAAGCGGCAAAAGAGAACATTCCGATGATCGAAAATCGGGAAATCGCCCGGGCACTTTATAAACAAGTCGAACCGGGAGATTTGATACCAGTCGAGATGTATGAAGCAATCGCGGAAATCATCGCACTGGTTTACCAATTAGAAGAAAATGAACGTGGAAAGATTTAAAACGGAGGCAGCAGCATGAATGAGGCAGTAGCAAAATCTAAGAGAAAAATCGGTTATGCAGATGTTCTGATCTCTTTTTTAGTGATCGGAATTATCGGATTAATCATTATTCCTTTACCAGCAGCTATTTTAGACTTTTTGATCATTGTCAATCTAACGATTGCGATCAACATTCTGCTGATTACTCTGTTTACTAAAACGGTGTTGGAATTTACTACTTTTCCTACACTGCTTTTGATCACAACAATGTTTCGCTTAGGATTGAATCTGTCTTCGACACGGTTGATCCTAACCCAAGGAAATGGGGGGCATGTTATTGATGCCTTCGCCAATGTCGTTGCTGGGAGTAATTATATCGTTGGGATCATTTTATTCGTGATCATCATGGTTGTTCAGTTAGCGGTCGTGACCAATGGTGCGGGACGGGTCTCAGAAGTGACGGCTCGTTTCACATTGGATGCAATGCCAGGGAAGCAAATGGCGATCGACTCCGATTTGAATGCCGGATTGATTACGGAAGCCGATGCTCGACAACGTCGGAAAGATTTGCAACGGGAAGCTGACTTCTTCGGTTCGATGGATGGTGCCAGTAAGTTTGTCAAAGGGGATGCGATCGCCGGGATCATGATCACAGTCATCAACTTGGTCGGCGGCGCGATCATCTTTTCCATGGGTGGACAGATGACCGTCATGGAGGCTTTCTCCCAGTTTGGCAAATTGGCGATTGGGGATGGCTTGGTTAGTTCGATTCCGTCATTGCTGATCTCCATTGCTTCAGGGGTGATTGTTACTCGTTCAGACAATAATAGTTCTTTCGGGTTGGATATTGCGGCGGATGTGACAAGAAATCCGCAACTTTTCCGAATCGTAGGTGCGATCCTTTTTGTCTTGGCCATCGTACCCGGATTTCCGCCACTTCCTTTCATTTTGATTGGCGGCGGTCTGTTTGCCGGAAGTTTTATGATCACGCAACAAGAAGAAAAACAACGGACGGAACAAAAGAAACTAGAACAGAAACTGGCTTTGGAACGCAAAAAGGAAGCGCAGGAAGAGGACGATTCTGTCGCTTCTTTCCAAGTAGAGCCTATTGCAGTTGAAATTGGCTACGGATTGATTCCAATCGTTGATAGTTCGATTGACAATAGCTTGATGAATCGTATCGTCGCCATTCGGAAGCAAAGTGCCCGCGAGCTAGGCATCTTAGTCAGTCCGGTTCGTATTCGGGATAATCTTTATCTGGAATCAAATGATTACGTGATCAAGATTCGGGGAAATGAAGTAGGACGAGGCGATATTTATCCAAACAAAGTAATGGTCATTAGCCCCAATGAAGAGCCTTTTCCTTTCGAAGGAATTGCAACCAAAGAACCAGCCTTTCATTTAGATGCGATGTGGATCGATGAGAAAGACAAAGAGTTGGCAGAGCTCCAAGGCTTTACAATCATTGAACCATTAACGGTAATCGCAACGCATCTGAAAGAAATCATTTATAGCCATGCACCAGAATTGCTGGGACGTCAAGAAGTCAAGAAACTTCTGGAAGGCATCAAAGAGCAGTATAACGTAGTCATTGATGAATTGATTCCTGATATTTTAAGGCTTGGGGAAGTTCAAAAGGTACTGCAGAATCTTTTAGATGAACAGATTCCTATCAATGACCTAGCGACGATATTAGAAACATTGGCGGATTATGGTGTGGTAACAAAAGATATAGAAGTTTTGACAGAATATGTCCGTCAAGCACTAAAACGAACCATCGTGGCAAAATATATTGGTGAACAGCATGAGCTGAAAGTCGCTGTCATTCATCCTAAATTAGAAGAAATGATCGCTCAAAGTATTCAAAAGACAGCCACAGGTTCTTATCCCGTCTTAAAACCAGAGACAGTGACGAAAATTTTGGATTCGATCAATACGATCCAACATACAGCCATTGCTCAAAATGTTTCCTTCGTGATTCTTGCTTCACCGAAGATTCGCTTGCCATTTAAGAAGATGATCACATTCAATTTTCCAGATTTGGCAATCTTGTCATTGAATGAGATCCCTAATGAAATTGCTATTGAAACGGTAGGCAGCATTGAGATATGAGCAAAGAATGCGAAGTGAAAGGAGATTAACCGATGTATGAAGTGGATAGAGAAACAGAAATCATCAAATACCTTCCTCTAGTCGAACGCGTAGTCCAGCGAATGTCGATCAAAACGACAGATTACGAACAAGGCGATCTATTCAACATTGGAGTCATCGGATTGATGGATGCCTTAAATAAATTCGATCCGACGAAAAAAGTGCCTTTTGAAAGTTATGCGGTCCTTCGCATCAAAGGAGCGATCATTGACGAAGTACGCAAGCATGCAAAAATCTCACGCTATAAAATGGCGGCAGTCAACCAATTTTACCAAGCACGACAAGAATTAGAGCAAACCTTGAAACGAGAAGCGACGGATCTAGAAATCGCTAAACAGATGGGAATCAACCGCGGACAATTGGCAGATATTTATGAAAGCTTGCATTATTTAGCCAGTGTTTCATTAGAAGACACCTTATTTTCTTCTCAAGATGATGGGATGACGATCAAAGATTCTATCAGCGATAAGGATGCAGTGGACGTGGAAGAGTCTTTATTAGAAGCAGAACGTCTGCAAGCATTGACCACCTGCATCAAAAAGCTTGGGGAAAGAGAGCAGTTGATTTTGAGTTTGTATTACACCGAAGAGTTGACACTCAAAGAGATTGCCGAGATCTTAGAAATCTCGATCCCGCGGGTCTCACAGATCCACGGCAAAATGGTAGCTAAATTACGAGTATTGATCAAGGAGGAATTAGCATGATTCGAGGATTAGACATTCTTTCCCGCAACATCAATGTGTTACAAAAACGGCAAGAAACGACCAGTGGCAATATCGCCAATGTCAAAACCACTGGCTATCAAGCCAAACGACTATTTCAATCAACATTAGATGAAGTGGATTTACATAATTACCAGGGAGGTGCGCAGGCTAATCGGCGTCATGATATTGGCGGATTAGCATTCGGCAACCAATTAGCCGGCATCAGTTTGGAACAGACACAAGGTGCAGTGAAGCAAACAGGGCAAGCAACCGATTTTGCACTGCTTTCTGAAGGCTACTTTGCAGTACGAACACCTGCAGGGGAGACTTTATATACACGCAAAGGGGATTTCACCCTTAATCAGCAAAACCAATACGTGACGCAAGAAGGCTACACCGTTTTAGGGAATGGCAATCAACCCGTCACAGCAACGGATAACCCGCAATTTCAAGTGCGTCTATTTGCAACAGATCAGCTGATTGCCAATGGCGAAACTTATTACACCAGCGACAATGCAGGAACTCTCGCGGCGGCTCCAACGGTTCAGCAAGGGTATTTGGAAGAAGCCAATGTACTCGTTGCCGATGAAATGGTGGCCATGATCCAAACATCAAGAGAATTTGAAGCAAACCAAAAAGTATTGAACTCTACCAATGAAACACTACAAAAAGCAGTCAATGAACTAGGAAAGATTTGAGGATAAACGAATGAATATGAACGGTTTATTAGGGATCAGTCGTTCAGGAATGAATAGTTTGCAAAAGAACTTAGATAATGTTGCCAATAATATTGCGAATGTCAATACGAATGGTTATCAAGCGCAAACAACTCACTTCAAGGAACTGATCAATAATGCAGTATCTAATGAGGAAGTTTACTTTAGTGGTAATGCTGCCCAGTATGGTTGGAACGTTGGTTCTTCAGCAACCACCGGAACCAATTTTGGACAAGGGGCGTTGACGGCTAGCAGTCAGCCATTAGATGTGGCGATCCAAGGAGCGGGTTTCTTTGGTGTCCGGAATGAAAACAATGAGCTGCTTTTAACTAGGGCAGGGAATTTCCAATTAGATGCAACAAAAGGGTTAGTTACCAGTGATGGCTATCCTGTAGCTATGACGACGACAGTACCTACCAATCAATGGCCAAATGCGCAAAATATTCAAATTGATTCTGCTGGCCGCTTAATGACTCAGCAAAACGGACAGACGGTGATGTTAGGGCAATTGACTCTTTACAATCCTTCCAATGTGAATGATTTAGTTCCTGTTGGGAACCAGTTATTTCAATCACAGAATGCCCAGTTAACGAGCTCTCAAGCAGATCCAGCTGCATTCGGAACCATCAATCAACACTATTTAGAAGGGTCCAATGTAGACTTAGCTAGTTCGATGACGGAATTGTTAACAACACAAAGAGCGTATGCGCTCAACACCAAAGCTATGCAAACAACCGATGATATGTTGGCTGTTGTCAATCGTTTTACTAATTAGAGGAGAGAACTATGATTCGATTAACCAAGGTCAGCAAACAGTTTCCCAATGGTACGCTAGCATTAGCGAATGTCACCGCTGAGATCTCGCAAGGCGAATTTATCTATATTGTAGGACCAAGTGGCTCTGGTAAATCGACACTGTTCAAGTTGCTGCTGAAAGAGGAAAATCTTTCAGCAGGCTCTATTCAAATCGGGAATGTTTTACTAGAAAAATTGAGCGATCGTCATCTTTACATGATTCGCCGACAGGTCGGGATCGTCCAGCAAGAAGATTTATTACTGCCGCATATGACTGCATATAAAAATGTTGAGTATGCATTGCGGGTACTAGGGGTTCCGCGAAAAGTCCGCAAAGAAAAAACCAGCAAAGCATTACAGATGGTGGGAATGACCGCTTATCAATCCTGTTATCCCCAGGAATTATCTGTAGGTCAATGCAAGAAAATTGCGATTGCTCGAGCGATCGTTACGGATCCACCAGTATTGATCGCTGATGAACCCACCGCGAACTTAGACATCAAGTCAGCATTGGAAATCATGAAGCTGTTCTTAAAGTTCAATCAGCTAGGAGCAACGGTGCTTCTTGCTACCCATGATAGTACGATGGTCAATACCGTGCGAAACCGTGTCTTTGAGCTTAAAGAAGGACGGCTGGTACGTGATGATCGCGAGGGTGGGTATACCCGTTTTGCGGATCCAAAAGATACCTATGTCTGGTGACAAGTCTTAAATTTTTGGTGAATTATCCGATTAGGGAACTAGGAGATTGTTTTCATAATCGGATAAAGAAGGAGTGACACCGCGCTTATCAAGTGAAGAGCGAATCTTGATAAAAATCATTGACGATCATATCGCACAGGAAAGGATACTGTCATGAAGAATAAGTTACAAACTGTTATCAAAAAAATCCGCCTTTCTACACTGATTCCTTTAATTATTACGGCTGTTGTCTTACTCGGTTGCTATCTTTTTGTATTACGCACCTATGGAGACAAGCAGTTGACCCACACGTTCTTTATTTTTTCATTAATCGTCCTCTTATTGGAATTTGTCATCCTCATCGCGCTATCTTTTGTGGTGAAGCAAGCGGGACATATGGGAATGGAAACCTTATTGACAGAATTGAAACGCGTTAGTTCAGGGGATCTTTCTCATATTGATTCAATGAGCAATGCGGGGAATGATCCACTCTTCAAAAAAGTAAAGGATAGTTTTAAAGGCGTCTTGAATACTTTTAAAGCAATGATCTCTGTCATGCGTGAAGAAAGCTCACGCATGACAGAGATGGTTGGCCATTTGTCTTCCACCTCCAAAAACGCCAAAACATCTATCGAAAATGTTCGCCAAACAATGAATGCTATCGCCAATGCGGCTAGCTCACAAGCTTCAGAAGCTGAACAGACCTCTTTTGATATGAATCAGTTAGCAACAAGTATTGAAGATATCCATAATGAAATCAACTTGATGAATGGGTATGTGGAGAAATCCCATGGCAGTAATCAACGCAATTCGGAAGTAATGCTGCAAGTATCAAAAAGCTGGGAAGTTGAACGACGAAACCAAGCCGAATTAGTGGATGGCATGAATGATATGAATGAAGATATTCAAAGTATCGGTAAAATCGTCCAGTTGATCAATGATATTTCGGATCAAACCAATCTATTAGCATTGAATGCGTCCATTGAAGCAGCTCGCGCTGGAGAAGCGGGACGTGGGTTTGCTATCGTGGCTGAAGAAGTACGTAGCTTAGCTGAACAAAGCAGTCAATCGACAAAAAGTATTCGCGACATCATCGAATCTGTCCGCAAAAAATCGGAAAAAGTTGTTTCAGCGGCGATGACTTCTTACGAAGGCGGGAAAAAACAAACAGAAAACGTCAATAAAGCAATCGGATTAGCGGATGAAATTTCTGATATTGTTGAAAAATTAGTAATGAGTATCCAAACAGTTGAATCACATATCACCGGTATTGTGGAGAAAAAAGATATGGTTCAAGTATCTGTCAGCAATATTTCAGCTGCTGTTTCAGAGACTTCCGCAGGCACACAAGAAGTGACGGCCAATTTGGAAGATTTCTATCTGGTCGTGGAAGAATTTGAAGCAAATGCACAAGAGATTGAAACGATTGCAAGTATTCTGAAGTTCCAAGTGGATAGCTTTAAAATCTAATGAGAGGATAAGATGCTGATGGAGCAATATGTAATATTTAAAAGTCACGACCAGCACTTTGCGATCCGTGTGCAACATGTGACAAGAGTGATTGAAGCACGTTCATTTATTCAATTGCCAGAAGTGGCCGATTTTGTTTTAGGTGTGTATGAATTTCAAGAAAAGATGATTCCGATCATTGATGTTCGTCGCAAGCTGTTTAAAGAATTTACCACTATTTCTGAACAGAACAATGTCATTTTGTGTCATTGGAATGATCAGGATCTGGGACTATATGTCGATGAGATCGTTGGGATATCCACTCTTGAAGAAACCGATTATCAAGTTCAATTGGATCGTTCAGGGCTTAAACAAAGTTATATCGAGAAGTTCTTGAAGAACGAAGAATCCGTCGTCCTCTTGTTGGCCCTCTCCTTCTTGTTCGATTTTGAGAGCGAAGAATGGATAGAAACGCTTGGAGAGACATTAAATTGACCCGTGTATTGAAATCAAATCAAGAAATCCACGTGGGAATTTCCGAATATAAAATTGCTAAGTTTCCAGACAAGCTACTGACTGTGGGCTTAGGGTCATGTGTGGGAACCATTATTTATGATGAACGAAGCAAAATCGGTGGACTAAGCCACATCATGTTACCAGATAGTCAACCGTTTTTGCATAAGCAAGAAATCAAGACGGGCAAGTTCGCTGATTTGGCATTGCCAAGTATGGTTGCAGAATTGCAGCGGAAAGTACGTGCACCACGCTTTAAGGCTAAAATCGTGGGCGGGGCCAATATGTTTCAGTTTCAGACGGTCACCAATACAAGCAACATCGGGCAGCGCAATGTGGAAGCAGTTGAACAGTCGTTGGCCAAGTTAGGTATTCCGATTGTCGCCAAGCATGTTGGTGGGAAGACTGGAAGAACGATGATTGTTGATTTAGATGATTTTACAACAATGGTCCGAATCGTCAATCAAGAAATCATCTATCTATAAAAGGAGTCTGAAAAAAATGAAAAGAGTATTGATCGTAGATGATTCTGCTTTTATGCGAAAAGTGGTAACGGATCTATTAGAACAGATGCCGGAGATCAAAGTAGCTGCTGTTGCTCGTAATGGAAAACAGGCACTGGATCAGCTTGCGAAAGAAACTTTCGACCTTGTTGTGATGGATGTTGAGATGCCTGTGATGAATGGGATAGAAACACTGCGAATGATCAAACAGCAATACACGGTTCCGGTCATCATGCTCAGCTCATTGACCAATCAGGAAACCACGATTGAATGCTTGGAACTCGGAGCCACTGATTTTGTTGAAAAACCTGTCAACTTATCGATGATTGAACAAGATTGGATCAATGATTTTTACAAAAAAATCGACTCCCTTGATCAAAATCATTCCAAGGAAGTCAAAACGAATACAGAGGAAGTCAAGCTGTCGACGCGTTCGTTGCCACGAATGGTCGAGGCAGTGGTAATTGGTTCATCGACTGGTGGCCCTCGGGCGTTATTGGGGATCATTCGCAGATTGCCTAAACGACTTCATTGCCCGATCATAATCGTTCAACATATGCCGGCCGGGTTTACAGCATCTTTTGCTCAACGGTTGAATACGGAAACGACAGTACCGGTCAAAGAAGTGACAGAGGGCATGGCGATTGAAAACCAAGTGTATCTTTGTCCCGGGGACTACCATATGACCATCCGACAAGGTCGTTTCCATTTGGATCAACGGGAAAAGCTGCACGGCACCAGACCAGCGGTTGATTATTTATTTACCTCAGCCGCAAGTGTCTATCAAGATGGCCTAGTAGGTGTTTTGCTGACTGGAATGGGAAAAGATGGCGCAAAAGGAATGCAAACGATCCAGCAAAAAGGCGGATATACCATTGCGCAAGACAAAGACAGCTGCGTTGTCTTCGGAATGCCCCGTTATGCTATCGAGCAAAATGCAGTCGATGAAGTGCTAGCACTTAGGAATATTGAAATAAAAATCGGACAGATGGTCGGGTGAGAAAATGCAAACAGATTTTGAACAGTTCAATCAATGGGTCACCGATCGTCTCGGTGTACAATTAGCGGCCTATAAAGAGAGTCAAATGCAGCGACGCATTTTGACGATCATGGAAAATTCGGGTGCCAAAAACCTGAAGGAATATCAACGGCTTTTGGAGAAAGATGCTGTTGCTAGAGAAGCTTTTTTAACACATATCACCATCAATGTGACGGAATTTTATCGAAATAAAGAGTTGTTCGATGCCTTTGAAAAAACATTACTGACTAAGATCGTTCCTCAATTTCACTTGCCGAAAATTTGGAGTGCCGCTTGTTCAATCGGTGCAGAACCTTATACGATCGCGATGATTTTAGAAAAAAATCGCTTGGCAACACCAACCGTTCTGGCAACGGATATTGATCAACAGATTCTAGCAAAAGCAAAAGAAGGCGTCTACCGCAAAAGCGAGTTACGGAACGTCCCCTCAGGTGAACTGGCAAGCTATTTTGATGTTACGGAAAAAAATGCCTATCAAATCAAGCCAGAGTTGAAACGAAAAGTACATTTCAAAAAGCATGACCTGTTAAAGGATCCCTATGAGAAGAACAATCATGTGATCGTTTGTCGAAATGTAACGATTTATTTCAAGAGTGATGCCAGAGATGAAGTGTATCAAAAATTCAGTGATGCCTTAGTGCCAGGAGGTATCTTATTTACCGGAGCAACAGAAACGATTAATTTCTCGGAAAAATTCGGGTTAAAAAAAATCGATTCCTTTATTTATCAAAAAGTATGATTTCGCAAAGGAGGGATTCATTTGGATGATAATAGCGTGTATCGTACGCTTTTCTTTGAAGAAACAGATGATCATCTACAACAATTAAATGACCATGTGTTAGAGTTGGAAAGCAATCCGCAAGACACAGCGCTTTTGAATGATATTTTCCGTTCCGCGCATACGCTTAAAGGTATGGCAGCAACGATGGGGTATGACGTCATGACACAGCTGACCCATAAAATGGAAAATATTTTTGAGTTGTTTAAAACAGAAACTTTACCAGTGACTAGTGACTCGATCTCTTTGATTTTTAAGTGCTTGGATCGCTTGTCCGAATTGGTGGAAGACTTGCGGGAAGAAAAAGAACTACAGCAAGACCAGATCACCGACTTACTATCAGAACTGGATCAAGTGGAACAAAGTAGTGGCGAAACCGATTCGCAACAGGTGGCAGAAAGTGGTTCGAGTACTGCTACCCAACTTGCAGCTGCTTTCGAGCATTTAGATTCATCCGATCTTTTTGTGATCGACCAAGCTGTCTCAGGGGATTACCATGCCTTTAGTATCGCGATTCGTTTGGAAGAAGACTCGATGCTCAAAGGTCCCCGGGCCTTTTTGATCATGGAAAAGCTCGAACAATCGGGGGATATTTTGCATACCGAACCGAGTGCAGAGCAATTGGAAGAAGGCGACTTTGATTCTGTTTTTAAGCTTGTCTACCTTACTCAAAATGAGTTGGATGAAGTCCAAAAGAATATTGCTAGCAATAGTGAGATCGAAGAGTTTCAAGTGATACCTTTCCAAGTCAAAGATTCTCAAATAAATCAGGAAAAACCAAAAGCAGATGCTCATAAGGAAACAACAACCGATAAGACACCTGCTAAAGAAACAGCGACTGCCCATCATCATTCTTCAGTTTCAAATCAATCGATCCGGGTCGACCTTTCAAGATTGGATTCCTTTTTAGACTTGGTATCAGAGCTAGTTGTTTATCGAAATCAATTGGAAGATGTGAGCCATCGTGAAAATATCGAAGCCATTAAAGACCCGCTTGAGCAAGTCTCCCATTTGACTTCCGAGTTGCAGGATCTTGTTTTGCGGATTCGGATGCAGCAGGTCAATGTCGTCTTCAGTCGCTTCCCACGAATGGTTCGGGATCTTTCCACAGAATTAGAGAAAGAAATGGACTTAGTAATCATTGGGGAAGAAACAGAATTGGATAAGACCGTGGTTTCTGAACTAAGTGAACCGCTGGTACATTTGTTGCGCAACTCTGTTGATCACGGCATCGAAAATCCTGACGACCGTGAAGCCCTAGGGAAAGACCGCAAAGGAACGATCCGTTTGGCTGCCTATCAAGAAGGAAACCGCGTCATCATTACGTTAGAAGATGATGGGAAGGGGCTAGATCCCCAAGTCATCAAAGCCAGCGCTGAAAGAAAAGGACTGGCTACTGCGGGACTGTCGGATGAAGAAATCCAACAATTGATTTTTCATCCCGGATTTTCGACTGCTGAGAAGGTCACCAATATCTCCGGTCGAGGCGTAGGAATGGATGCCGTGCAATCGAAGATCGCCGATTTAGGGGGAACGATTGAACTATGGAGTCGTCCCAATAAAGGCACCCGCTTTACGATCAAGTTGCCGCTGACATTGTCAATCATTCAAGCGTTGATGGTACGTGTAGGAGAAGAAACATTTGCTATTCCACTTGATTTAGTTGAGCGGGTAGTGATAATTAAAGAAGAAGAAATTCTCAAAACAGTTTCTAATGAAGTCTATCGCTTCCAAGAAGAACTGATTCCGATCATTCGCACGGATCAGCTGTTAAGAATTGAGGGCGGTGAAGCAGAGAAAAAATTTGCCATCATCGTCAACAGTGAACATCAATACTACGGGTTGCTGGCAGATGAATTAGTGGGGCAGCAAGAAATCGTCATCAAAAAAATCGATCCTCTGCTACAGCAGCTGGATCGCTATCAAGGCGCAACGATTTTAGGGAATGGTTCGATTGCGTTGATTTTAGATGTCAATGCGATTTGCGGAGAAAAGAAGGATGAACGGCAATGAAATACACCGAAATGCAATTAGATGGGTTAAAAGAATTGATCAACATCGGCGGTGGAAATGCTGCCACAAGTATTTCAAAATTGATCAATCTACCTATCTCGATGAATGTGCCTGAAGTCGTCGTCCTCGACTATCAAACACTCTATTCTCAAATCATGGAAGAAGATAAAGAAGTTCATGCTGTAATCAGTTCAATCACTGGTGGCTTTAGTGGCGTCTTTCTCTTTGTTCTTTCGGATGCGGCGGCTGAACGATTGACTCATTTGGTCATGGACACTGTTACAGAGGAAATCAAACAATCTGTCATCAGTGAATTGACAAACATTGTGTTTAATTCATTTCTGAATGCTATCAGTCAGCTGTTGTCCGCGGAATTATCCGCCTCGTTGCCGACCGCTCACTATGATTTTTTTGGTGCTGCGATCAGCAGCCTGTATCTGGCACTGAATCAATTTGATGATCAGATTCTGGTCATTCGCAATGAATTTTCTTATGAAACAGAAATATTGGATGCCTCGCTGTTTTTTATTCCTGAAGCGGGTGTTCTAGAAGAAATATTTGGTACATTAGGTATTTGAAGGGAGCAACAATTATGTCAAAAAAAGTATTAATCGTTGATGACGCGGTATTTATGCGTATGAAATTAAAGGATATCCTTGAAAAAAATGGCTATGAAGTCGTCGGAGAAGCACAAAATGGGAAAGAAGCATACGAGAAATACCAAGCAACCTCTCCAGATTTGGTGACAATGGATATCACGATGCCGGAAGTTGACGGTTTAGAAGCGTTAAAAATGATTCGTTCCTTTGATGGTGCAGCGAAAGTCATCATGTGCAGCGCCATGGGACAACAAGGCATGGTAATGGATGCTATTCGAGCAGGAGCGATGGATTTCATCGTAAAACCATTTGATACCGACCGAGTGATCGCGGCTATTGATAAAGCTTTTGCTTAGACCTCAGAGGATGTGATGATATGCAAATGATTCTTTTTAAAATGGCGCAGCAACATTACTTGATCTCTGCGGAATCGATCGAAGAAGTGATCGATGCACCAGAAATCACAAAAGTTCCGTTAGCGCCTGTATGGGTCGAGGGTCTAATCAATCTGCGAGGCACCGTCTTGACAGTGATTCGGCTCTCTAAACTGATCGCAGTATCAAGTTCTGCTGAAGATCGCAATGTTTTGATCATGAAGCAAGGCGATGACCGAAAGGGCGTTTTGGTCGAAGAAGTCATCGAAGTGCTGGAAATAAAAGAGGAAGACCTGCAATTAAATGATCAAGAAAATAGTGATCATGCGATTGGCGTCGTATCATTGCCAGATAAAGTAGCAAGCGTGATCAAAATTGATCAATTGATTTTTTAAGAAAAATGGGGGATTAGTGTGGATCAGGTATTGACGCAGCAAGAAATAGATCTCTTACTGAACGCAATGAGTACAGGAGAGATCGATAAAGAAATAAATGATGAAGACAAGCAGCCAAAAGTGAAAGCTTACGACTTTCGCAGACCAACAAAGTTATCCAAAGAGTACGTCAATACCCTGCACATGATCTTTGAAGACTTTTCTAAAATGAGCAGCAGTATGCTTTCTACTCAATTGCGTACCAATGTGACTTTGCAGTTGGCTGCTATCGAACAAATAAGTTACGATGAGTTTATCCATTCGATTCCTAAATTTACCTTATTGGGGCTCTTTCGTTCCCAACCACTAAATGGGATTCAATTCATCGAAATGAATCCTCAACTGTGTATGTTGATGGTGGAACTGTTGTGTGGTGGGTTAGAAACCTATCAAAGTATGCAATCAGAGATCAATCTAGAAGACAAGACAAGCTTTACGGATATTGAAACAGCTATTTTGGAAGAAGTGGTCAGTTTATTTGTCCGTGTCTATGAAAATGTCTGGCAAGATATCGTGAAGCTAGATTCAACTTTGGACGGATTAGATACAAACCCGCAATTACTGCAAAACATGTCGCCAAACGAACCTGTTGTATTGGTTACCTTTACGTTTAAAATATTTGAGACGAAAACGTTTATCAACCTTTGTGTCCCATATGTCTTTTTTGAAGGAATCATCGATAAATTAAGTTTCCGCAATTGGTTCGACAGTAATCAACCAGCCAGTTCTGAGGATAGCCGCGAGCTGCAAAAAAGTTTGAACGGGGTCGCATTGAATCTAGAAGCTTTGTTGGGACACGCACAGATGAGTCTCTCAGATTTCATTCATTTGGAAGTCGGAGACGTCATCAAATTAGATAAAAAGATCACCGAACCATTGGAAACATTTGTTGATGGGAAGCATTTTTATCGTGCGAAACCCGGCAAGCAGGGAAATCAGCTGGCCATTGAATTATTAGATAAGTTAGAAGAGGAGCAAGAAGAATGAGCGAAAGTTTTACCCAATCAGAGATCGATGCATTGTTGAATCAAGAAACCTCTCAGCAAGAAGTAGATGAACAAGTCAAAGTTGATATTATCGGTGAAGTCGGGAATATTTCAATGTCTCAAGCCGCGACTACCTTATCGTCGATTTTGAATCGCCGTGTCAGCATTACAACGCCACGTGTCATCAGAATCAAACTCCAAGAGATCCTTGATGATTTGGAAGCACCGAAAGTTGCGACGATCGTTGAGTTTAAAGAAGGATTGACTGGCAGCAATTTGATGCTGTTAGAAGTCAAAGATGCGATCATTATCGCGGATTTGATGATGGGAGGCACTGGCGAGACGACAAGTACCCAGTTCACCGAGTTAGAATTAAGTGCCGTTGCCGAAGCGATGAATCAGATGATTGGTACAGCTTCTACCTCAATGGCCACGATGATCAATAGCAAAGTCGATATTTTGCCGCCTGTAGTCAAATTGTGGAATGAAACAGAAGCTTTGGAATACGAAGCAGTCAAAGAAGAAGAAATCTATTGTATCTCTTTTTCATTGAATGTCGAAGGCGCCATCGAAAGTGAGATCATGCAAATCTTTACTGACCCAGTGGTTGACGATATCGTTTCAGCAATGCTGGCAGATCAAGCCACAGTCGTAGACCGGGAAGTACCTGCAGATCCACAACCGGCAGCTGCACCACAGCCTCAAGTACAAGCGCAAACTCAAACACAGACAGTCGTCAACCAGCCAAAAGTGGAAGTCAGCCAGCCAGCTTTCCAACCGTTAAATCCAACGCCAATCACCGATGGCGACAATCTGGATTTGATCCTTGATGTTCCATTGGATCTTAGTGTTGTCTTAGGCCGCAGCAAAAAGACTGTCAAAGAAATTTTGTCTTTCAATGCAGGATCGGTCATCGAATTGGACAAGCTGACAGATGAGCCATTAGAAATACTCTTGAACGGAAAATTGATCGCCAAAGGAGAAGTAGTTGTCATCAATGAAAACTTTGGTGTCCGCATCACGAATATCCTGTCACAAAAACAACGGATTCATAATTTGAGTTAAGTAAAACTTCTTAGAAAAAGTTAAACAAAAAGGTTTAACTTTTTTTCTTTTTATCCGATAGTATAAACTAAGAAGAAGCACCGAGAATGGAGGAACTCTCATGAAAATCGCAAGAGGTTATGCAGAGTATAGCGATAAAGCCATCCAACGAGAAAGAACTCAGTCAACCAAAGCGGAAAAAACCGCTGCTGAAAAAAAGGTTGATGTCCAATTATCAAAAACTGCACAAACGATCAAAAATAGCGGTTGCAGTGAAGCAACCCGCGCGGATCGTGTTGCTGCATTGAAACAATCCATCAAAGATGGCACATATCAAGTATCCGCAGAAGCAATTGCTACTAAAATGCTTGCAAGCGATGTAAAGAAGGCGGATTAGATGACAGAACGTGAATTTGAACGACAATTGCAACGCTTTTTGCGGCTTTTGGTCAAAGAAAAAGAATATTTGATCAAAGGGCAAGGAGAAAAGTTGATCGAATTAGTAGAGAAGAAAGAAAGCTTTGTCCCGATCATTGAATCTTACGATGGTTCTCTTTCAACTAAGAGCCAGGAATTGATTCAACAGATCCAATGGCAGCAAGAGGAAAATCTACTATTAACAGAACAAGCGATCAGTTACCAGAAAACGTTGATGGATGCGGTCAAAGACAACATTCAGCCCGTAGCGAATACCTATTCGAAATATACTGAAAAGGCGACTGTTCAGACAGCGATCATTGACCAAAAAATTTAAGGAGTACTTTTATGACAGGATTATTCGGATCACTTGGTACCGCTACTGGCGGTATGAGCGCAAACCAAGTCGCACTACAAACAAGCAGCCATAATATCGCCAATACGAATACAGACGGTTATTCACGGCAACGAGTGAATTTACAAACCAAACAACCCTATTATCTGCCAGGTGCGGGAACGATTGGAACTGGGGTCAAAGTCAATAGTGTGCAGCGGGTCGTAGATGATTTTGTGATTGGGCAAGTACGAAATGCGAACTCAAAATATACCTACTATGATCAAAAAGCAGATATCCTTGGCCAATTGGAAGGTATCTTAAATGAACCTTCAGATAACGGCTTGTCAAAACAGCTGTCAACGATGTTTGATGCCTGGACAACACTAGCCAACAACCCGGAATTAGATACAGCGAAAAGTCTAGTTTTGGAAAATAGCAGCACATTAGCGGACATCATCAATCAAATGTCTTCTCAAATGAAACAGCTGCAAGGCGATACAGTCGATGACATTGAAAAAACAGCACTGGATTTTAACGAAAAGATCAAACAACTAGAGTCTTTGAATGAGCAGATTTATTCCCTAGCAACAGATGGACAAACCTCCAACGATTTGTTGGATCTGCGAGATAATCTATTGAAAGATCTCTCCGGGCTAGCACCAATCGAGACATCTTTTGACCAATACGGCCGGGGACATGTCTCAATCGGTGGCCAAACGATCTTAAAACCAGGCGAGCGTAACACAATCAGTGTCGCGATGGGTAAAAATGCGGATGGGCAAACACTGGTTTCAAAAGATGGCAATAGCTTAAATCCAAGAGAAGCGATTGATGGAGACTATCCTGCTGGAACGATTCTGATCAATAAAACTGCAGAAGACGGAACAACGGGTTACGAAGAGTTGCCAATTAAAGAAGGAACCATCGGCGGTTTACAAGTCTCTGTGACGGAGATCGGCAATCGATTAAGTGAATTAAATAACTTTGCTACGACGATCGCGAAAGCAGTCAATACCATCTTTACTTCTGGAAATCCAAATGCAACCGGGCTATTTGAATTTGGTGAAGGGGATGCCGCTGGTACGATCAAAGTCTCTCAAAAGGTGATCGACGATCCTACGCTATTGCAGGCAGGTAAAACCGGCGAATCCGGGGATGGCTCACGAGCAGCAGCGATGGCTAAACTAAGAAATGCGAAATTAGATTTCCCACTTTCTGACGAAACGATTGCTTCTTTTGACCCCGACACCCTTACTTTCAAGAACGATTCTGGTATGACTTGTGATAGCTACTTCAACAGTATTGTTACAAAGAACGGGATCTCAAAACAACAAGCGGATAATACTGCTAGTGCTCAGTTATCCTTGCTGAATCAGTTAGAATACCGAAATCAATCCGTTTCAGGGGTTTCGATCAATGAAGAAATGTCTGACGTGATCAGGTTTCAACAAGGGTTTCAAGCAAATGCACGAATCATTTCAGTGGTTTCTGAAATGCTTGATACCTTGATTAATCGGACAGGAGTATAGATAAATGCGTATTTCAAATAATATTACCTATAGTGATTTTATTCGTAATCTAGGAACAAATGCCTCTAAAGTTCATAAGACGCTAAATCAGTTATCTAGTTTGAAAGAAGTCAGTAAGTCTTCTGAAAATCCTTTGCTTATTTCTAAAATCATGAATCTGACAGGTTCAATCAACCAAAATGCCACATTTGGCAGCACGATCAAAGATAGTATTTCATGGTCTAAAGTGCAAGATTCTACGCTGGATAATGTTAGTAAATCGATGCTACGAATTCGTTCATTGATCCAGTCTTCAGCCAATGGCACCAATGGAGAAGACGAAACCTTTGCTAACAAAGCGGAGATTGAAGAAGAAATCGAAGGTATCGTAGAAGCTTTGAATACAAACTATGATGGCCGGTATATTTTTGGTGGTACTAGTACGACAAAACCACCCTTTGAGATTGTTCGTGAAAATGGCGAGATCGTTGAGATCAAGTACAATGGCACGAGCAAAGATTTGCCGCGAGAAATCGCAAACGGTGTTTCCGTCGATCTACTCTCTGACGGCAGTCGCTTAATGAATGAAACGGGAACAGAAACAGATCCAGAAAATTTGAGCACCTATTTCAATGATTTATTGTCTGCATTACGCAATGATGATAAGGAAGCTTTAGGGGGCAAATTGTTGGAAGCACATGATGAATATGCAAATAACTTTGTCAATGTGCGTTCCCAAATCGGGGCTTTGTACAATCGTCTGGAATCCGCTTCGGATCGTAATGAAACGGAGAAACTGAATTTGACAGAAACACTTTCCAATAAACAAGATATTGATTTTGTGGAGAAGTACATGGAATTTTCAAATCAAATGACAGCTTACCAAAGTACATTGGCGATGGGAACAAAAATCATGCAATTGACGATCCTTGACTATATCAGATAGTCAAACTTCGATTGAACTGTAAGAAATCATAAACTCTGCTTAGAAAGAGCGCTTTTTGCAACCCAGTTGCAATTTAGGCGCTTTGTCTAAGTGGAGTTTTTTGTGGCTTGTAAAGGAATTCGCTGCCACCAGCCACAAGCAACGGAATGCTAGCAATCGGAAAATCAGAGAGGCTGGCAGGACTGTTGCACAACCGGCCAGGAAACCAGCTTATCCATAGGGAAAAGATCGTTTAGAAAAAATTTTTTGATTTTTTTTATTTCCTCATCTTAACTAACAGCTTTTTCTTCCGATACATATAAACAGAGGGAAACCTTAGCGAAAAATTAGGAGGAATAATCAAATGAGAATCAATACAAACGTGTCTGCGTTAAACACTTACTCTCGTTTAACAGCAGCAAATGCTTCTAAAAGCAACTCTTTATCAAAACTATCTTCAGGTATGCGTATCAACAAAGCCGGCGACGATGCTGCTGGACTAGCAATCTCTGAAAAAATGAAAGGCCAAATCGGTGGATTGTCTCAAGCGAAAAGCAATGCACAAGATGGTATCTCATTGATCCAAACAGCTGAAGGTGCGTTAAATGAAACACACAGCATCTTAGGCCGTATGCGTGACCTAGCAGTTCAAAGTTCAAACGGAACTTTGAGTACAGATGACCGCGAAGCAATCTCAAAAGAATTTTCTGCTTTGTCTGACGAAATCGATCGTATCAGTACAACAACAGAATTCAATACTAAGAGCTTATTAAAAGGGGGAGAAAGTGGTGAAAAAGCTTCTTTCATCTTCCAAATCGGTGCCAATGCGAACCAAACAATGAACGTAAAAATCGGTGATATGGGTGCTGCAGCATTAGGTGTAGACGCTTTAAAACTTGGTGAAGCAGAAGATGAAGAAAAAGTAACTGCAGATGCTTTCTACGCTACTACATCCCATAAATTTGATGCAGCAACTGGAGCAATTGATGATGCTTCTGGTAAAACAGCTAAAGAAATGAAAGATGCAATTGCAGCAGCAGCTGACCCTACGGCTAAAGAAGCAGCACAAAAAGCATATGATGCAGCTCTAGCAGCTTACAAAAATTCTGATGAAGGAAAAGCAGAACTTAAAGCAATTGCAGATGAAAATACTATCACCAAAATCGATGAAGCCATCAAAACTGTTTCTGCACAACGTGCGGACTTAGGTGCGGCTCAAAACCGTCTAGAACACACAATCAACAACTTGGGTACAACACAAGAAAACCTTTCTGAAGCAAACTCACGTATCCGTGACGTTGACATGGCGCAAGAAATGATGAGCTTTACTAAGAGCAACATCCTTTCTCAAGCTGCAACTTCTATGTTGGCACAAGCAAACTCAATGCCAAACAGCGTATTGAGCTTACTTCAATAATATTGGGGAAATCAAAAGCAAGGACCGTAGGGGGAAGCGCGGTCCTTGTCTTTTACATAGCACCACTAAAAACACCGGTTGATTGATGACCACTCACATAATTCACATAATGAAGAGGCACCAAACAAAGAGCGTCACAAAATTAAGCCAGTTTTACAGCAAGGCATCAGGCCGGACACTTCGGTCTGTCATCACAGGGCATAGGAAACGGTGCTGTTTTTTATGTCTGCAAGAATGTGAACACTTTGTTGGAGAACCTCTGAGATTCGGTGCAGGAAATAATTCGCGCAAAACAGCTGGATCTGAGCAGCATAGGATGTATTTGCTTAGGCATCGGTTGAAGACAACGCGCACTAGAAAGGGATGAGCAAATGGCAAGTATTACAAGTTCTTCAGGAATCAGCACAACACTAGGAAGTTACTCTGGGATCACTGCAGAAGATATCGAAAGTTTATTAGCAGCAGATGCGATTAATAAAACCCGCGCCCAGAATCAAATCAAAACCATCAACTCGCAAAAAACGGCGTGGAGTGATGTCAGCACTCGATTGACCAACTTTTTAAACAAAATCGAGGCACTGCAAAAAGACGATGCGTTTCAAACCAAGAAAGCCTCAAGTTCAAACAGCAGTATCGCTTCGATCACTGGGAAAACGGAAGCATTGGAAGGTTCCTACGATCTAAAAGTCAAACAGTTGGCTACCTCTACCAAAGTAACCGGATCGAAAGTCACAGATAACAGCAAATCTGCTTTAAATGTAGAAGGAAAACTTTCTTTAACCAGCTCTGAAGTTGATAAAGATGGCAATCCAATCACTGTAGATATTGAAATCGGCAGTGAAGACTCGTTAAAAGATATCGCAGACAAGATCAACAAACAAAGCAAGACCTCTTCCGTTAGCGCGAATATCATCGATAACCAACTCGTATTGACCAATACGAAAATGGGGGACAAGAATTTCACCATTTCTGGGGATGCGGTTGAAAGTCTCGGACTAGGTTCAACTGCCAAAACCACACAAGGTCAAGGGGCGATTTTTGAACTAGATGGGATGGAGATCACTCGTGACAGCAATACCATCAGCGACGTGATCGATGGTGCCACATTGAATCTGTCTAAGGTTAGCGATGAATCCGTAAAATTGACTTTGACCAACGATACATCAAAATTGGTGGACGCAGTTCAAGGGTTAGTTGACCAGTACAACAGTCTAATGAGCTTTATCGGGGAAAATCTCTCTGTTGGGGATCCAAGTAGTGAAAACAATAAGACCGGAGCATTGGTCGGCGATAGCGCTTTGACACGTTTGCAAACGCAATTGCGTAATTTGATCACGATTCCTTCTGTCAAAGGTTCTGATTTAAAACCGAATGATTTAGGGATCTCCACAGTCGACAATAATGGAACACTAGGATTTGATAGCGAAAAATTCAAGAAAGCGTTAGAAGAAGATCCTTCAGCGATCAAAGATTTCTTTTATGAACAGACGAAGTCTAAAGGCAGTGATGGAACCACTTCAACAACAGAATCCGGGTACACACTAGCAATCAAAGAATTAGTCAATAGCTACGTGGTCAATACCTCGACGAATAAAGGAGTCATTGCAACCAAATCAGCAACCTATGATTCCACTATCAAAGATTTGAACAAGCAAATCACCCGCTTTGATGAAATCTTAGCGATGAAAAAAGCCCGTTATGTGACGATGTTTACGAAACTAGACTCTGTCATGATGCAAGCAGAGAGTCAATTAGAGTATCTAGCAAGTCAATTTACATCAAAATAGTTGCGGAGAGAGGAAGAGTGGATTGGAAAATAACGTACCTACACTGGACGAACGATTAACACGTATTTTACAAGGGTTGATGGATTGGAACGGTGAAGTAGAACAAGCGGAAGAGCTGTTGGCAACCAATGCCGAGCTTTTAGCCACTTTGACAGACACTCAAACTCGAACAAAACAGACCCAAGCGCTAGTCGAAAAAGTCGTCGCTGCTTATCAAGCATTTCTCACACAAGTGCAGGCACAACAAACACTTATCAAACAAGAAATGGGACGTTTAAATCGACAGAATAATTTGGTGAAAACCTATTTACAGCAAGAAGATGTCGCTGGATTTGTCGAATTCGACTATTAGTGAGGGAAAGAAAATGAACTATCAACAAATGCAATCCAATTATTTAAAAAATCAGGTGATGAGTGCTTCACCCAATAAATTGATTGAAATGCTTTTACAGGCAGCGATCAAGAATACCAAGTTGGCACAATTAGCCATCGAAAAAGATGAACTAGCGAAAGCCCATGAACATTTTATCAAAACACAAAATATTTTATTGGAGCTTCGCACCTCTTTAGACGAGAAGCAAGGCGGCGAGATTGCTGAAAATCTGGCAGCATTGTATGAATATATGTATCAGCAGTTGATTGAAGCCAATATCAAAAAAGAAGCAGCTCCCGCACAAGCCGTTATGGAGTTGCTGACGGAGTTATTAGAAAGCTGGCAGACGATTACACAATCTGCTTGAGCAAGTTACGTCACACACCAGCTTCAAAAAAGCAGAGTTGATAAGAGCCTAGCGGCTGTTTCAGCTAATCAATGGCTGCCCAATACTGAATCAGCACCTGAAAGAACGCAAGCGTTCGTTTCAGGTGTTTTTTTGCTTTAAGTAATTCCCCATAATAGCAAGAGCGTTTATTGATACGTAAATGTTCGTCTATTTCTTCAAGTTTTTCTATCTAGTAGCGTGTTCATTAAATTTTTACAATGATACCCTTTTCAAAAAGGCTTATTTTTTACCTTATACGACAATTCTGTTATTCTAAAAAATAAGAACTGTTTTGCAAGGAGGTCATTTAGTGAAAAAAACAATTTTATTCAAGCCAACAGTTCTGCAATTGCTCGTTATTTTCTCTGTAAGCATACTGCTATTATTGCCGCAATTGTTCGGGCGGGGCTTGATTTTGGGATCAGATGTCGTCTTTCATTTTAATCGGTTCTATGAGACGAGTCAGCAAATCAAGGAAGGAAACTATCAGTACTTTCTTTCCATTTATGGTTTCCAACAATCTGGACGGATTGTCAATGCATTGTATGGGCCGTTTTTTGCCTATTTTCAAGGAATATTGGTTTTAATCAGTCATTCTTGGTTTCAATACCAACTCCTCTCAAATGGGCTGCTGTACCTTTTGGCAGGAACTTCCATGTACACGTTGTTGCGGAAATTGAACGTTTCCGGCTGGTTGTCTGTAGGTATGGGGATTCTTTTTATGACCACTTATTCGATCCAATACTGGGTCGAACGACAAGGCTTTTCGGCTTGGGGGGCAGCGATACTGCCTTTTTGTCTGATTCCATTGATCGATATGACGCGCTTTCAACGAATTCGACCTTTCGCTGTAGGTGTCTCAGTGGCTGCGCTATTTCAAATCCATGTTTTTTCTAGTGTTTTATTGGTTTTGATCTATATTCCATTCTTTTTAAGCACGTTTTTGAAAAGCCAAGAAAAAAAACAGTTGCTCCTCCATTTAGCCGCGGCAATTGGTATTTTTCTTCTGCTGACTGCTAATATTTGGCTAGCAATGCTTGATCTATACCGCAGCAATCAATTATTGCCGCCGTTTGTCAATCACAATATGGAACAAAATACGATTACTGGCACTAGCAGTTATTGGTGGACATCTCCCTATCTTTTCCCATTGCTCTGTGGCGTGTTTTTTGCCGGAGCATTGATGAAATGGCGGCAGTTGTCTAAAGGACTGAAGATGCTGACGGTAGTTGCCGGTATTTTCTTCCTGCTTTCTTCCAATTATCTGCCTTGGCAATGGTTAGCGAGTCTGGAAAATCCATTGATTGAATTGATCCAGTTTCCATTTCGCTTTTTTGTTCCGGCAACTGTGCTGATCCTAGCAGGGTTATGCCTTTTGCGTCCTTATGTGGCTGATAGCCGCCTGAATCGACCGATTTGGCTGATTTTGCTTTTAATTGTCAGTGTGGGTCAGATCATGTTCCAAACCAGTACCAAAATGAGTGAGTGGCAATCCAGCGATTCAGCGGTAAAAGTCAGGAACCATTCCTATCTGTTTACTTCTGATCAACAGACTTTAAAAGAGGCGTATTTTAGTCAAGACAAAGCGAAGGCATTGGTACTGTTCCAACGGTCAACACCAGACTATGTTCCTATCTATCGCGAGACAAAGGAAAATAAATACAATGCCTATGGGGAACAAATCATCGAGAAAAATAAAACTGTGCAAAAAGCAGTGGTTAATGGTCAGTTGATTTTGCGCTGGCAAGGAGATGATTCTGGTTGGAAGGCGTTGCCAGTCATCAATTATCAACGAACGACATTACAGCTTAATGGCCAGCCATTGAAACCTTCAGACATCAAATTGAGTACGATTGGTGCGGTTTCAGTTAAGCAACAGACAGGACTTAATGAGCTGATCGTCGACTATGATGCACCTTGGTACTTTGACTGGGGACTGTGGGTAACGATGGCTGCATGGCTCCTATTGGCTCTCGGTTTTCTTTGGAAAAAAAGGCAGCTGTTTTCGATCCTCAGAGGACCAAAAAATCAAAAGAAGTAAAATCCCGTCATTGATACATGTGAGGGATGGTTAAACGACTTGAACGGCAGAGGAGGCAGGTAGTTGCTCCTCTGAAGGTTCAGTCGTTTTTTAGGTTGTAAAATTTTTTTAAACAATTAGTTGCGCGCGCAACTAATCTTCTTTATACTAGATGTATTGTATTTAAAGGAGAGAAATCATGGAGTCGATTATTCGTTCAATCAATCATATCGCCCGTTTAGCCACGTTGTATCGAGAAAAGGAATTAAAAAAATATGGACTAGGTCCAATGCATCACACGTATATTTTAAATGTTTGTCGCAATCCTGGAATTAGTCAAGATGCTTTAGGACAAATGATTTTTGTCAATAAAAGTAATGTTGCCCGCCAATTAGCAGTGTTAGAAGAAAAAGGGTATGTTCGCCGCCAAACCAGCAGTTTGGATGGTCGACGGTTGTTGGTTTATCCAACCGAAAAAGCACTGGAGATCTTCCCAGTCCTCACTGAGTTATTAAAACAGTGGAACGAGCAAGTGTTAGCAGGTTTTTCTGAAACAGAACAGCACCAGTTACTAGAGGATCTGCAAGTCATCAAGGAAAACTCACAACGGGTATTAAAGAAAGAAGATGAGGCTCAGTGAAGTTACTAAAGAACTATTTGCGTCCTTATATAGGGCGTATGTCTTTTGGCGTCAGCATCAAGTTTTTTGGCTCTTTGATGGATCTTTTGTTACCGTGGATCCTAGCCTACATCATTGACACGATCATTCCGACAAAAAATGTTTCTGCCATTTTCTTGTGGGGTGGGGTAATGTTGCTGTGTTCAGTGATTGCTGTGGTGACCAATATATTCGCTAATCGCATGGCTTCCAGCGTTGCCAGAGATGCCACTGGTAGTATTCGTCATGACCTTTTTGCTAAAGTGGCCTATTTATCGATTCCGCAAATCGAGCAAGTTGGCATTCCTTCGTTGGTCTCCCGTTTGACTACCGATACTTACAATATTCATCAAACCGTAGGGATGATCCAGCGCCTAGGCATTCGGGCACCGATCCTGTTATTGGGAGGGGTGTTGATCACAGCAACCTTAGACCCTGTGCTGACTTTCGTGTTAATCGGGGTTTTGCCATTCACATTAGTTGCTGCTGTCATTATTTCCAAGCGAGGGATTCCACTGTTTGCGCAATTACAAGCGCAAGTGGATACGCTCGTTCGTACGGTCAGAGAAAACGTGACTGGTGCCCGTGTGATCAAAGCATTGTCAAAAGCAGACTATGAGAAACGCCGATTTCAAGAGGTCAATCAGTCCGTCGTTGCGGCAGAAACAAAGGCCAATCGAACGATGGCTGCCACCCCCCCATTAATGGATTTTTTCCTCAATGCGGGATTAACATTGGTGATTTTAGTCAGTGCCTATCGAGTGGATGCTGGATTGACACAACCGGGGGTCATCATTGCCTTTCTTACCTACTTTACGATCATTCTCAATGCGATGTTAAGCATCACGCGGATTTTCGTGATCGTCTCAAAAGGGCTGGCTTCCGCAGACCGTATTCAAGCGGTATTGCGTTTGCCAGAGGACATGAAAGTCATTGCGCTTCCGGCAAGAGAGGAAGAAGCACACATTGTGTTTGACCATGTTTCCTTTACGTATCCTGATGGCACGTCCGTTCTGAAGGAGATTGATTTTGCTCTTACTAAAGGGCAAACGCTAGGGATCATTGGCGCCACTGGTAGTGGAAAATCGACGATTGTCCGCTTATTGCTGCGCTTGTACGATCCGACTAGTGGAGAAATTCGTATCAATGGCCGGGACATTCGTTCGCTGGACCCCCAAGAGCTGCACCAATATTTTGGGATTGTTTTACAAAAAGACGTCCTATTTGCTGATACCATTGAAGAAAATATTGACTTTGGCCGACGTTTTTCCAAAGAACAAATCGAAGAAGCTGCAGCTAGAGCCCAAGCAAAAGAATTTATCCAACAATTACCGCAACAGTTGGCCTATGAGCTACATGCGAAAGGGAGCAATCTAAGCGGTGGTCAAAAACAACGGGTCCTCTTGTCCCGTGCATTAGCTGGTGAGCCACAAATTTTAGTCCTGGATGATTCAGCCAGTGCATTGGACTATCAGACCGATGCCAAACTACGCCAAGTTCTTAAACAACAATTTGCGGATACAACGACGATTTTGATTGCGCAACGTATCAGCTCGATCCAGCATGCAGATAAGATTCTTGTGTTGGAAAATGGCCGCATGAGTGGGTTTGGTGATCATGACACATTACTAGCGACGAATAGCATCTATCAGGAAATCTACCACGGACAGACAGGAGGAAAACTCAATGCCTAGCAAAACAGTTGCCGAAAAACCAAAAGAGACCAAAAAAACATTGAAGCGTCTCTGGCACTATTTGTATGAAACCAAATGGCTTCTTCTGTTATCAGCGGTGTTAATGATGGTGAGTAACCTGTTTTCTTTAGTGGGGCCGCTACTTTCCGGCTATGCCATCGATGCGATCCAGCCAGGACCTGGAAAAGTCATTTTCCAGCGAGTCTTCTTTTACTGCGGATTGATGATTGCTTTTTATCTTTGTTCAGCGGTATTAAGTTATCTGATCTCATTATTGATGATCCGTCTGAGTCAACGCGTGGTCAAATCTATGCGTAAAGCGATTTTCGACAAAATTTCTGAATTGCCGATCGGTTATTTTGACCGTGTCCAAACGGGGGATATCATTAGTCGAATCAGTTATGATGTCGACACGATCAATACCTCATTAGCCAGTGATGCCATCCAAGTGCTGAGCAGTTTAGTCACGATTATTGGTTCTTTTATTATGATGTTGCTGATCTCGCCAATACTCGTCTTGATATTTGTAGTGACAGTGCCTGCTTCGATCCTATTGACTCGCTTTTTGATGAAAAAGTTTCAGCCTTTATTTCGGCGACGCTCGCGAAAACTAGGGGAACTGAACGGATTTGTAGAAGAAATTCTTTCCGGTCAGCAAACGATTAAGATCTATAATCAAGAAGAACCGATCATTGAACGGTTTGATGAAAAAAACCAAGCTGCTGTCTCCTCTTATTACAATGCGGAATACTATGGCAGTATGACAGGACCGTCCATCAACTTTATCAACAATGTTTCGTTGTCACTGATCAGTGTCTTTGGCGCACTGCTATTTTTATTCGGGCGTCTTTCTTTAGGGAATGTCTCCTCCTTTGTACTGTATTCCCGTAAATTCTCTGGACCGATCAACGAGCTGGCCAATATCTTTAGCGATTTGCAATCGGCATTGGCAGCCGCCGAACGGATCTTTCGCTTGCTGGATGAAGAGCCGGAAGTTTCCGATGTGCCGAATGCCTACGAGTTCAAAGAAGTAACCGGGCATATCCAACTGGATCATGTCTCCTTTGGGTATCAAAAGGATCGTATGATCATCAAGGATCTATCCTTGGAAGTTAAACCGGGAAGTCTGGTCGCCATCGTTGGTCCGACCGGGGCCGGGAAGACTACAATCGTGAATCTCTTGATGCGCTTTTATGATCCGGATCAAGGGATGATTCGTTTAGATGGACAGGACATCAAAAAAGCCACACGCAGCAGCTTGCGCAAAAGCTATGCGATGGTGCTGCAGGATACCTGGTTATTTACAGGAACAGTCTTTGAAAACTTAGCGTACGGCAAAGCGTCTGCAACTTTGGCGGATGTCGAAGCAGCGGCTAAAGCAGCCCATGTCCATGAGTTTATTCAGCAATTGCCAAAAGGGTATGACACACTGATCACAGAAGATGGCGGCGGGATTTCGCAAGGACAAAAGCAGCTTTTGACCATTGCTCGTGCCATGCTTTTGGATGCAGATCTTTTGATCTTAGATGAGGCTACCTCCAATGTCGATACTCAGACTGAAGGATTGATCCAAACGGCAATGACTGAATTGATGAAAGGCAAAACCTCCTTTGTGATCGCCCATCGTCTCTCTACTATCCGTCATGCAGATGTGATTTTAGTGGTTCAAAACGGCAATATCGTCGAACAAGGGACGCATGACGAATTATTAGCCAGAGAAGGTGCTTATGCCGCCCTTTACCAAGCACAGTTTGATGAGTAAACAACGAATAGCTAGGATCTGTGAAATAGCAGCAACAGCTGGACTTAGAGGTCCAAGTATAGTAGCAGAATTAAGGGATCCAATAGGTATTTTCGTTTATTTGCAACGAAGATTGGGTGAAGCACAGAATGACACAATGACTAAGGTTAGGCAGTTTGTTGAAGAACTTTCGTCGCAGGCTCTGCTTTTTCAAACAAGCAGTTACAAAATTATGCAGCGTTTCCATGACAAACCGCTTTTTTATCGGTATACTAAAAAAGGAAACATTCTGAATGATCGAAAGAAAGAAGGGAACTTACGTGTTTCATAAACAATTAAAAGATTTCCCCGAAGACTTCTTATGGGGTTCTGCATCAGCAGCATACCAAGTCGAAGGGGCTTGGCAAGAAGATGGGAAAGGCGCATCTGTATGGGATGATTTTGTGCGCATTCCTGGAAAAACATTTAAAGGAACCAATGGTGACGTTGCTGTTGATCACTATCATCGGTTCAAAGAAGATGTCGCATTGATGAAAGAACAAGGGTTGAAAACCTATCGTTTTTCTGTCGCTTGGACACGGATTTTTCCTGAAGGTCGAGGAGAAGTCAATCAAGCAGGGCTAGATTTCTATTTAGCTTTGATCGATGAATTGCTTGCAGCAGGAATCGAACCAATGGTTACCCTCTATCATTGGGACTTGCCTAAAGCGTTGCAAGAGGCTTACGGTGGTTGGGAATCTCGCCAAATTATTGAAGACTTTACCAATTATGCGGCAACACTTTTCGAAGCGTTTCGCGGCAAAGTTAATTACTGGGTCAGTCTAAATGAACAAAATGTCTTTACTTCACTAGGCTATTTGTTGGCGGCTCATCCCCCAGGTGTCACTGATCCAAAACGGATGTATGAAGTGAATCATATTGCCAACTTAGCCAATGCTTCTGTAATCAATACATTTCATGAGATGGGCATTCCCGGAAAAATCGGACCTAGTTTTGCTTACACGCCAAACTATCCGATCGACAGTGATCCTAAAAATATTTTGGCAGCAGAAAATGCCGAAGATTTGATGGCGCATTATTGGATGGATGTTTACCTATGGGGTGAGTATCCGATTGCAGCAATGAATTTCTTGAAAGAACAAGGAATTGCGCCAACGATTGAACCAGGAGATATGGAACTATTGCGTTCAGCAAAACCGGATTTCTTAGGGATCAATTATTACCAAACGGCCACTAACGCAGCAAATCCGTTAGATGGGGTAGGCGCTGGTAAAATGAATACAACTGGTGAAAAAGGTAGTTCAGAAGAAACAGGAACACCTGGGATGTTCAAAAAAGTTGAAAATCCATTTGTTGATCGCACCAATTGGGATTGGGAAATTGATCCTCAAGGGTTGCGAGTGGCGTTACGCCGTATCACTAGCCGCTATCGGATCCCGGTGATGATCACTGAAAATGGACTTGGGGAATATGACAAGTTGACAGACGATCATCAAATCCATGATCAATACCGCATCGACTATCTTTCAAGCCATGTGCATGCAATCAAAGAAGCAATCAGTGATGGCGCGGAAGTGTTAGGGTATTGTACTTGGTCATTTACTGATTTATTAAGTTGGTTGAATGGCTACCAAAAACGTTATGGTTTCGTTTATATCGATCAAGACGAAAATCAAGACGGTAGTTTGACCCGTTATAAAAAAGATAGCTTCTATTGGTATCAAGAAGTAATCAAGACCAATGGACAAAATAGTTAATTCCTAGCAAAATAGTAAATGCAGTAAGTTCATTAAGTACGTTTCTAAAAAAGAAGCGTACTTTTTTTATAGAATGAAAATCGTTGACAAATGTAAACGGTGGAGGTAAAGTAGAAGAGTAGAGATTACAGTTGTAATCAAAAGGTGGCCTCTCTCGCTTATTTGAGGAACCCAGTACGATATTTCATTAAGGAGGAATAAAAATGGCTGAAGGAAACTATGCAATCGAAGGAATGACCTGTGCCTCTTGTGCCCAGACGGTCGAGAAGGCCGTCAGCAAAGTCACAGGTATCGAAGAAGCCTCCGTCAATTTAGCGACGGAAAAACTTCACGTTCGCTACGATGAAACTCAGGTAGATGAACAACTTTTAGCAAAAACAGTAGCCGATGCCGGCTATTCACTTATAGGGAATCAGCAGCAAGAAACATTTCGGATTGAAGGAATGACCTGTGCTTCTTGTGCCCAGACGGTTGAAAAAGCCGTGAACAAACTTGCGGGTGTTCAAACGGCTACTGTCAATTTAGCTACGGAAAAATTAACAGTTCATTACGACAAGCAGCAACTTAATACGGCTACCATCGAAGAGGCAGTAGCTAAAGCAGGATATCAGGCTTTTGGCGAAAAAACTGCGGAGCCGCAATCGGCCAAGAAAGACCCAATTCAAAAATTATGGCAACGATTTTGGTTGTCTGCCATTTTTACCGTGCCATTATTTTATTTAGCAATGGGCGAAATGATCGGTCTGCCGATCCCTTCCTTTTTGAATCCTATGACACAGCCTGTAGCATTCGTTAGTACACAACTGATTCTTGTTCTGCCTGTCATGGTTTTTGGCAGTGCCTTTTTTAGCAATGGCTTTAAAGCATTATTCAAAGGACATCCTAATATGGATTCTCTGGTGGCGTTAGGAACCAGTGCGGCTTTTTTATATAGTTTGTATGGAACGATCATGGTCTATTTAGGAGAGACGCATTTTGCGATGCATTTATACTATGAATCAGCTGCGGTGATCCTCACATTAATCACACTAGGCAAATACCTTGAATCGGTATCAAAAGGCAAGACCTCTGAAGCCATCAAGAAATTATTGGATTTAGCACCAAAAACTGCTCGAATCTTAAAAAATGATTCAGAAATTGAAGTACCAGTGGAGCAAGTCGTGGCTGGGGATGTCGTGATTGTCCGTCCCGGTGAAAAAATTCCTGTGGACGGCCAGCTGATAGCCGGGCATTCAGCAGTGGATGAGTCAATGATCACCGGCGAGAGCCTTCCGGTGGAGAAACAACCTGGCGACGCAGTCGTGGGGGCGAGTATCAATAAAACAGGTACGTTTCGCTATCAGGCGACAAAAGTTGGTAAGGATACCACTTTGGCACAGATCATCCAGCTGGTGGAAGATGCTCAAGGTTCAAAAGCCCCTATTGCAAGATTAGCGGATAAAGTTTCAGGGGTTTTTGTACCGATCGTGATTGGTTTAGCGTTACTAGCAGGACTGGCATGGTTTTTCTTCGGCCAAGAGTCGTGGATCTTTGCACTAACGATCACCATCTCGGTGTTAGTGATTGCCTGTCCCTGTGCCTTAGGGTTAGCAACGCCAACGGCAATTATGGTGGGAACCGGGAAAGGCGCGGAAAATGGCGTATTGATCAAAAGCGGCGATGCATTAGAAACGACCCGCAACCTTACAACGATCGTTTTTGACAAAACCGGGACGATTACAGAAGGAAAACCCGTTGTGACAGATCTTCTGCCTTATGGCGAACATACAAAAGAAACGGTCTTGCAGCTCGCTGCTTCTGCCGAAAATGGCTCAGAACATCCACTGGGAGAAGCCATCGTAGCTGCTGCCAAACAACAAGGATTAGCATTTTCTTCTGTCAGTCATTTCCAAGCCATTCCTGGTCATGGAATCATGGGAACATTAGCTGGAAAAGACTTGCTGTTAGGCAATCAAAAGTTGATGGACCAAAAACAAATCGCTATTTCATCCGTAATCGAAGCAGCCGAAGAATTAGCTAAACAAGGGAAAACACCAATGTATGTGGCCATGGACGGCGCATTGATTGGATTGATTGCTGTGGCCGATACGGTGAAAGCAAGCAGCGCACAAGCCATTGAACGTTTGCATCAAATGGGCATCAAAGTGGCGATGATCACAGGGGATAATTCGCGAACAGCACAAGCCATTGCCGACCAAGTAGGTATCGATGAAGTCATTAGTGATGTGTTGCCAGAAGATAAGGCAGCTAAAGTGGCAGAACTGCAACAAACTGGACAAAAAGTTGCCATGGTGGGAGACGGAATCAATGATGCCCCGGCTTTAGCCAAAGCAGACGTCGGTATCGCTATTGGCTCTGGAACGGATGTCGCAATTGAATCTGCAGATATCGTGTTGATGCGTAGTGATTTGATGGATGTACCGACTGCAGTGGAATTGAGTCGAGCAACCATCAAAAATATCAAAGAAAATCTTTTCTGGGCATTTGCTTATAATGTTTTGGGAATCCCCGTTGCCATGGGATTACTGCATCTTTTTGGCGGACCGCTTTTGAATCCGATGATCGCCGGTGCAGCCATGAGCTTTAGTTCAGTTTCCGTCTTGTTAAATGCGCTACGCTTAAAACGATTTACACCTGTTAGCAAACGAGTAGCGAAAAACTAGTCATAAAATAGGAAAAATAACAGAAAGAAGGATTCAAATGGAAAAGACCTATCAAATAGAGGGCATGAAATGCGAAGGCTGTGCAAAAACGGTACAAGAAACACTTACCCAAGTAGCGGGTGTAACAGAAGTTACCGTTGATTTGAACCAAAAAACGGCAACCGTCATGGGGGATGTCCCAGAGCAAGCATTACAAGCAGCGTTAAAAGATAGCCATTATCACTTGTTGACTAACTGAAGCGAGTGATATAGTAGGAAAAACAATCGATCACTAAAATAAAAACAGTCAAAGTTGGAGCAGTAATCAGACAAACATTCCTAAAGATAGAGCACGAGTCGTATCTTTTGGTTCTTCTGTCGATTTGTTGCACTGCACCACTTTGGCTGTTTGTTATCGTTGGACATCTAAATAAGAATAGACCCGTGTATCATAACGGTTGCGGCTACGAGAATATTCGATCGGCAAGCCATTTTTTTGATAAACGATTTGTTGAATTTCTAACACTGGATCGGTTGGTTCGCAAGCTAGATATTTCTGATCATATGACGAGCTTTTATCTGCAGAAATCGTCCGATAAGCCCCAACAAATTGAATACCTAGTTCTTCTTTTACATACTGGTAGATAGAAGTTTCCAAGTGAGAACGTTTCAGATTAGGAACTAAATGGACGGGCATATACGTATGCTCCAGAATAAACGGTTTATTTTCTAAAATTCGCAGACGGATGATCTTATAGACCGGCTGTTCTTCTGTCAACATCAGTTTTTCTTGGATCTCCTTGTCCGGGAAAGCCACTTGAAAATCAATGACTTCACTGGTCACTTGTCGATTTGCTTTGCTCATTTCAGTAGATAAACCGACATACTCTGTCAAAGTTGTCGTGTCTCGATCCACGAAAGGATGATTCAAAATCTTGGTACCAGCGCCCCGTTGGGAATAGACAAGTCCTTCCATAGAAAGAATTCCGATTGCCTTTTTGATGGTCATGCGGCTCACTTGAAATTCTTCGACGAGATCGATTTGGTTAGGCAATAAACTATCTGGTGGATAGGTTTTATTTTTGATTCTTGTTCGTAAAATATTGGCAATTTCTTGGTATTTTGGCATATCCTCACCTCGCAAAGAGTATAGCTGAAAAAAGCGATTTCGACAATCCGAATCAGTAAATTGATGACGCTCAAAATAAAAGACTGACAGGTTGTGGTCCTGTCAGTCTTTTTGTGCTAATTGATTGATGCTTCTTGTTGTCGATCTAAAATACGCAAGAATGGATACCAGATCATACCGACAACTACCACATCAATGACTTGCAGCAAGCCACCTAACCAAGAGTTGGTTGCTAACACACCGCTGGCAATCACTGGTACGGTCCAAGGTACGGAGACACCAGTTGGTGCTGGAACTAGACCAGCTGCCATCACTAAGTAATTAAAGGTTGTCACTACTAAAGGTGCTACTACCCAAGGGATCAAAATCGTTGCATTCAGTACGATGGGCATTCCGAAAATAGCAGGTTCATTGACATTGAAGATACCAGGAGCAAGAGCCAAACGACCAACATCGCGGTATTGTTTTTTCTTCAGGACAAAAGCCATCAAAATCACCACAGCGAGCGTCATGCCAGAACCCCCTAAACCAACGGTGAATGTTTCCATGAATGGTTTTGTCACGATATGAGGCAATGCTTCGCCATTTTGATAGGCTTCCAAATTGTCCAACATCAATGTGTTCCAGATAGGGTCCATGACAGAGTTGACGATGATTTGCCCATGAAGACCAAAAAACCATAAAAACTGAACCAAGAACAGTGCCAATAGTGTAGCTGGCAAGCTACTTCCAAGACCTGTTAGTGGTTTTTGAATCAATTCATAGATCACATCATGAAGGTTCGCATGGAAGACACCGGTCATGATCGCGTTGAGGATCAAAAAGATGGTTAGTGTAACGATTGCTGGTATCAAAGCAGCAAATGATTTGGTGACTGCAGGTGGTACCCCATCAGGCATTTTGATTTGCCAACCGCGTTTTGTGACACGACAATAGATTTCACCGGCCAAGAAAGCAGCGATCATCCCGATGAACATCCCTTTGGCACCTAGTCGATCAAGGGCCAACACACCAGTAACTGTTTCACCGGATTCTGTAGTCATGAAAAATGGCGTTAGAATCAAAAAGCTGGCAAAAGATACAGCGCCTCCAAAAATCCCTTCAACATCATAAGACTTAGACAAATAATAGCCAATACCAAAAGTAACAAAAACGGTCATGATGCTCATTGTTGCATTTTGTCCATTACCAAACAGGGTACTTAGAGTGCCTTTCGTTGCATCATTGAAAAAAGGCAGATTGTTGATAACCACTACGATTGAACCAAACATCGTAATGGGAAAAGAAAGCATGAACGCATCCCGTAAGACAGTGAGGTAGCGGTTTTGCCCTAACGCATTGGCTAGCGGCAAGATTTTTTCAGATATTTTATCCATAAAACCGTTCATTAATAATCACTCCTAATAACTTTTTGCAATCGATTACAACTGATAATGTATCATGTTTTGTTTTAAATGTCTATACATTAGATAATAAAAAGATTGATTTTTGATAGTGGTTCCATTATGATTACGGTATCAAGTATGAATAGGGAGTGTAAAAAAGATGACGTATCAATTTCCAGAAGGATTCTGGTGGGGTTCTGCTGCCAGTGGGCCTCAGACAGAAGGAACTTTTGCAGGAGACAAAAAAGGGCCAAGTATTTGGGATTACTGGTATGAACAAGAACCAGAAAAATTCTTTGACCGTGTAGGACCCGAAAAAACATCCCAAGTCTATAAACGGTACAAAGAAGATATTCAACTGATGAAAGAAACAGGACACAATACCTTTCGGACATCGATTCAGTGGAGTCGTTTGATTCCAGCAGGAACTGGTGAAGTCAATCAAGAGGCTGTAGCTTTTTATCATGATTATTTCGATGAATTGATTGCAAATGGGATCGAACCATTCGTCAACTTGTATCATTTTGATATGCCGATGGCCTTGCAAGAAAAAGGCGGTTGGTTAAGTCGCGAAACAGTGGAGGCTTACGTCGTTTTTGCCAAAACGTGTTTTGAATTGTTTGGTACAAAGGTCAAAAAATGGTTCACTCATAATGAACCAATCGTTCCGATAGAAGGTGGCTATCTCTATCAGTTCCACTATCCAAACGAAATCAACATGAAGCATGCTGTTCAAGCCGGCTTCCATGAAACTCTTGCTAGTGCCAAGGCAATCAAGGAATATCATGCGCTGGAATTGGGTGGAGAGATAGGGATCATCTTGAATCTGACACCTAGCTATCCGAGAGATGAAGCAAACCCGGAAGATGTTAAAGCAGCCCAAATCGCCGATGCCTTCTTCAACCGTTCCTTTTTGGATCCAGCAGTTAAAGGGACATTCCCTGAAGAATTAGTCACGATCATCAAAGAATTAGACATGATACCGGAACATGAAGCAGAAGATTTAGTTATCATCAAAGAAAACACGATTGACTTATTAGGCATCAATTACTATCAGCCTCGTCGTATTATGGCAAAAGAAACACCGATCGACCACACGAATGGTCCATTACCAGATGATTATTTTGATAATTATGATAAACCTGACAAAAAAATGAACCCTTATCGTGGATGGGAGATCTATGAAAAAGGGATTTATGATATCTTGACCACTACCCGTGAGAATTATGGCAATATCAAATGCTATATTTCTGAAAATGGCATGGGGGTTGAAGGGGAAGAACGATTTGTCAACGATGAAGGGATCATTGAGGACGATTATCGAATCGAATTCGTTAAAGAACACTTGAAGTATGTTCATCAAGCGATCCAAGAGGGCACCAACTGTGTTGGCTACCATATGTGGACATGTATGGATAACTGGTCTTGGACGAACGCATATAAAAATCGTTATGGCTTCATTTCCGTTGACTTGAACAATGATGCCAAGCGCACAATTAAAAAATCTGGTCGTTGGTACAAAAAAGTTTCTGACAACAACGGCTTTTAATCCGCACGCAGTGAAGGTTGCTTCACTGCGTTTTTTTCGTTAAAAATGACCTGTCAGTCCCGAAATAAGATTGGGTTTGAATGCATCATGACCAGTTTTGTAATAGAAAAGACTAGACTTATAAATGTAAGCGTGGTATTCTATAGAGGAAATCGGTTTCACTAAATTATAGGATGGTTTTTGAAAGGAGAAAAAAATGAATAAGTTTATCGCGTTTATGGAGAAGCATTTTATTCCGATTGCTTCCAAAATTGGTTCACAACGTCATCTAGTTGCGATTCGTGACGGTTTTATCGTAACGATGCCATTGATGATCTTGGGATCTTTTGGGGTATTGATCAATAATTTGCCTATTCCAGCTTATATTGATTTTATGAATGGTATTTTTGGTGAAGGTACCTGGCAAGCATTTGGCAATAATTTATCTGCAGGGACATTTTCTATTTTAGCTTTACTGATTGCATTCACTGTTTCTTATAACTTGGCTAAGAGCTATGACCAAGATGCATTAGGAGCAGGAGCAATTTCAGTTGCCAGTTTCTTTGCATTAGGTGCAATGGCTACAGATGCGGATGGTTTGTTGACCGCGGCGGGTCTTGGTTCACAAGGATTATTTTTAGCATTGATCGTGGCTATTATTTCTACTGAGATCTTCCGTCGTTTGGCAGGCAATCCTCGTTTAGTGATCAACATGCCTGATGGTGTACCACCTGCAGTTTCTCGTTCTTTTGCAGCGTTGTTCCCAGCAATGATCACCATTTCGATTTTTGCATTGTTCACAGCAATCTTCCAAGCGTTTGGTGTTTCAAGTTTGGTTCTATCATTCTATGAACTTGTTCAACAACCATTTATGGGATTGGCAAACTCTTATCCAGCTGCATTGCTATTAGGGTTTATCTCTGCTTTCCTTTGGTTCTTTGGTTTGCATGGCGCAAATATCATCGATCCATTTATGCAAACGATTAACATTCCAGCGATCGAAGCAAATGCGAAAGCGCTTGAAGCAGGAGACAAATTGCCGTATATTGTAAATAAGCCGTTTTTTGATTCATTTGTTAATATAGGTGGTACCGGTGCAACATTAGGCTTATTGATCGCAATTTTCTTGGTTGCTCGTCATCATAAAGCTTATATGACTGTAGCAAAATTATCATTGGCTCCAGGGGTATTTATGATCAATGAACCAGTGATGTTTGGATTACCAGTCGTGTTGAATCCAATTTTGTTCATACCTTATGTTTTAACACCGCTTGTATTAGTTTCAACTGCCTACTTTGCCACAGCAACAGGACTGGTACCAGCGTGTACCGTCATCGCACCTTGGACAACGCCACCAATCATTGGGGGGATCTTGTCAACACAAAGTATTGCTGGCGGAATCTTAGCTGCAGTTAATTTGATTATCTCGATCGTGATTTATCTTCCATTTGTGAAGATGGCACAGATCCAAGAAAATCGTCGCTTGAAAGAAATGTAACCAATCAATCAAATTGAGGCTGGGACATAAGTCAGACCAAGACGAAACTACCCGAAGGAAAAAAATGGCAATCATGCTGCATTCACTACTAAAAATAGTTCATGCAGCATGATAGGGTAGTCATCTTTGCTGCTTATGTCGCAGTCTTTTTTAATGAATAAGGATGTGAGGTGAATATTGTGCCAAAGTATGTTGAGATAGCAGATGTCCTTCGAAAAAGAATTAAAGATGGTACCTACCCCAAAGAGAGCTTTCTGCCTCATCAAACGGAGCTGGTCAAAGAATTTGGCGTGAGCCGAATGACGATCAAAAATGCCATCAATATTTTGATTATGGAAGGACTGTTGCTTTCGAAACGTGGATCTGGGACGAAAGTATTGAATCATTCTTTCTGGGAACGTGACACTTCTTCTGTAAACGAATACAATGGGCTCAGTTATCAGATGAAAATGCAGAAACGTGATTTGCAAAGTCAGGTAATTGTCTTTGAAGTTTGTTTTCCGGATAGTAGAGTGCAGGAAATGTTGAAGGTAGCTGCGGAAGATCCGGTCTATCATGTGATTCGTCTGCGAATATTAGATGGAGACCCTTATATTTTAGAAAATACGTTTATGCCCATCGATTTAGTGCCAGGTCTAACGAAAGAAATCTTGCATCGATCGGTTTATGCTTATTTGCTGAAAGAATTAAACTACAAATTTGCCGGTGCCTATCGAACATTTCAAGCTGCGAAAAGCGACGCGTACGATCGCCAGTATTTAAAGTGTCAAGCGGATGATCCGGTTTTGGAGTTAGAACAGATCATCTATTTAGAATCAGGAAGACCGATTGATTATTCAAGAAGTCGAAACCGCTATGATGTTCGGGGGTATTCCATGCTAGATATGAAACCAGATCTTTTAAATCACCGGAAAACCTAATGCCAAAGCAATTGTTGCTTTGGTTTTTTTGTTGAAAGAATAGGTTGTTTTCGTATAGATAGTGAGAATCGGGTATACTAGAGTATGAAGCTAGATTAAGCAGCTTTCAATAATTGTTTTAAGGAGTGATAGAAAGTATGAATCTGCTTTTTGCGATTGACGATACATTTGTGGAACAATTAAAAACCACCCTCTATTCAATCTGGCTACATTCATCGGCCAAGCGGTTCGATGTATTTGTTTTGCAAGAGGAAGAACTTATTCAGACAGCTGAGCTGAGACAATTTTGCCAAGGGCTAGAGATGGACTATCACCCAGTGATTATTGGTACCGGATCGATTTTTAAACAAGCCCCAGTCAGTGATCGTTACCCAGAGTCAATCTATTATCGATTATTGGCTCAAAATTATTTACCGAAGGATCTCGATAAAGTTTTATATTTGGATGCTGATATTTTGTGCATCAACGATTTACAGCCATTATATGACTTAATGCTGGAAGATTATCTTTATGCAGCAGCGAGCCATTCAAAATTAACAGAAGTCACGACGGTCATCAATAAAGTCCGTCTCAAAAATTATGAATCAGAAGGTTATTTCAATTCTGGGGTTCTCCTGATGAATTTGGCGCAGTTGCGGCAAGAAGTAAAAGAAAAGGAAATCGCAGCATTTATTCAAAAAAATCAGTTGAATTTATTTTTACCAGACCAAGACATTCTTAATGGGTTGTATGGAGACCGGATTTTGGCTATTCCCGATCAATTGTATAATTATGATGTCAGAAAAAACCGTACCTATGAGACGATCAGTCTGGGACAATGGGATCTGGACTGGGTCATCAACTACACAGTGTTGCTGCATTTTTGCGGCAAAGACAAGCCTTGGAAGAAAGGCTACAAAAGTCGTTACGGCTCACTTTATAAATATATCGCTCAACAGCAAGGCAACTTTAGCAGATCGTTAAACAACTAATGCTAAAATTGCTTAGCGCTCTCTTCTTGTCGAGCATTACTTTTTTGAAATGCTGATAGGAATGATACCATATTAGTAGAAGCTGCTAGAGCAAGCAGCGACCGGTTGCTTGATTCATTGAACCAAGTAGCGGCAGAAATGTGGGGAACGAAAGGGAGCGATAGAAATGAAATTTTTGCTTTGGCTAGGTTGTGTGGTAGGTATCGAGATTACTGGAATCATTTCCAGTTTGTTCGCGGGGGATATTGCTGCGACGTATGCGCAACTGGACAAACCGTTTTTAGCACCACCAGGAGGAATCATTGGTATCGTTTGGACGATCCTCTATGCCTTTATGGGAACAGCTTTATTTTTACTCATCATTGCGAAAGTAAATCCAGCATTTAAGAAACAAGCCTATATCTTCTTTGGTATCCAACAAGTGTTGAATTTTTTGTGGAGTATCGTCTTTTTTGGTTGGAATCTTTATTGGGCAGGAACAGTGGTTATTGTCTTATTGGTATTAGCAGTCATCGTCTGTCTGTTTTTATTTGCCCGAATCGACAAAAGAGCCACCTATCTTTTTATACCCTATCTGATTTGGTGTCTCTATGCAGGGTATTTAACTATCGGATTAACATTGCTAAATAGCTGATAGCAACAAAAAAAAGCAAGCGCAGAAATCTGCGCTTGTTTTTTTATATATACTCTTCTGTCAACTCCATAAAGGTATCGATATCTTGCAAGACCCGATCGATTCCGGCTTGCCAGAAATCAGGTTTTGTCAGATCAACGCCTAAATGTTTTTGGGCCAATTCTTCTGTTGGCATAGAAGCTGTGTCTTGTAATAAAGCAATATATTCTTCTTCAAAACTCGTCCCTTTCTGGTTGGCATAAGCATAGATCCCCATGCTGAAAAGATAGCCAAATGTGTAAGGAAAGTTATAGAAAGGAACATCATCAATAAAGAAATGCAGTTTTGCCGCCCAGAAATGTGGGTGATAGCTAGCTAATCCATCGGCGTAACTTTCTTTTTGGGCAGCCACCATCATTTCTGTGATTTGTTCTGCAGAAACCAGTCCTTTTTGGCGTGCTTGATAAAAACTGTTTTCAAAAATAAAGCGTGCATGGATATTCATGAACATGGCAATGGCATTTTGCATTTTGGCATCTAACAAGTTGATTTTTTCTTCTTTTGTTTTTGCTTCTTTCAATGTTGCATCAGCAACGATTAGTTCGGCAAAGGTACTTGCAGTTTCAGCCACATTCATCGCATAATCCTGGTTAAGCTGCGGCAAGTCCCACAGAACACTACTATGGAAAGCATGGCCTAATTCATGCGCCAAAGTGGCTACCTCATTGACGGAATTACTGTAAGTCATGAAAATACGTGATTCTCTTGTTTCAGGTAAACTGGTACAGTAACCACCAGGACGTTTGCCAGGACGATCTTCTGCTTCGATCCAACTTTTTTCAAAGGCTTCTTGAGCAAAATCAGCCATTTTGGGACTGAATTTTCTAAAGTTTTCCAAAATGAAAGCAGCTGCTTCATCGAAGGTATAGGTACGTTCCTTCATGTCACCTAAAATGATCGGAGCGTCTTGATCTTGCCACTCCATTTTTTCTTTTCCGAATAATTGGGCTTTTCGTGTCAAAAAGTCCACGATTGGTTGTTTGTTCTTCTGGATCGTTCCCCACATTGCATCCAATGTCGCTTTTTGTAGGCGATTATACTCTAGAGGTTCCTTCAGATAGTCATCTACACCGTGCAATTTGTAATTGGAGAGACGGAATCCATCCAGGTGATTCAATGTATCGGCAAATAAATCTTCTTTTTCTCCCCAAGCTTTTTCCCACTCCGCAAATAGTTGAGCACGAACTTCAGGATCTGGGTCACCCATCATTTTGTTGAAGGCTTGACCAGCAGAAAGAGTGATTTTTGTTCCATCCGACTGGGTAAAAGGAATCGCAATTGAAGCCACGATCGTATCATAATGTTGGCTCCATGCATTTAACCCGTCTAAAGAAAGTGTGTTAATAATCGTTTCTTCTGCTTCTGACAAAAGTTCTTTCCCATCGCGGCGAATTTCCTTCAAACGAAAGGCAATAGCAGCGAAAGGCTCTTTTTGCAATAGTGTTTCCCAAGCATCATCAGAAATTTCTGTCAATTTTTTTGAAAAAACCGTTTCGGCAGCTTGTAGAGTAGGTAATTTAGCATAAAGATCGCCAGAAAGCAATTTAGCCTGATTGTCATTGACGTTGGCAGACAATAATGCGTTGATAAAGCTGCTGCACTGAGAAAATCCATTGCTGATCGTTTCGGACAATGACAATAATTCAGCTAATTCCTCTGTTTGAGAGGCATTGTCGGGTTGCCATGCATCGACTTTTGTACGATAAGTTTTGATTTGTGTATCTAGTTGGGCCATTCGTTCTTGCAACTGGACAGATGTACTACCGCCAGAAAAAATTGAATCAAGATCCCAGTTAAGAGAATAAGTCATTTAGGTGTTGCTCCTTTCATTTATCAGATGGTAATAAGTATAGCACACCCTTCGAAAAGTAGTTGCAGAGAATACTGAAAATGGTAAGATTAGAAAATGAGGAGTTGAGATAATGAAAAAAATGTGGAAAGAACCAAATTTTTATTTCACGATTGCGGTAGCTGTGATGGTGGTTTTGTTTATTAGTTCGTCACAAACCTACGAACAACAATCTCAAGTCGGATTGCTTTCTCGCTTGTTAAAAGAAGAGCCGTTAAAAGAATGGTTAAGCAAGTTTGCTTTTTCTTATGCAGGCTCCGAAGTCAGTATTGCCGAAAAAGGTTATTTTTCTTTTGTGGAGTTTTTTATCCGTAAAGGAGCGCACTTCTTTACTTATTTTGTATTAGGCGGCAGCTTGTTTCTCACTTTGGGTTATCGCAAGATTCCCTATTGGCTGGCAGCTTTCTTTGGCTGGTTAGCCGCAACGGGTTATGCTGGAATGGATGAGTACCATCAAATGTTGACTGGTGGCCGGACACCGTTGTTCCAAGATGTCATGCTTGACTCAGCAGGGGCATTGACAGCAGTTTTACTTAGTTGGGGGATTCTTAGTTGGAAAAAAAGAGGTAAGAAAAGAAAATAAGTATAGATTTTAGGAAAAGAACAATGGACAGTCATCAAATAGATAGAGGCGAAAAAGATGCAAGCAGATCATAGGGAAAAAAACAAGGATCAAAAGAGACAACAATCAGATATTGTGGTACATGAAAGCCTACCCGTTGGGGTTGCTTTAGCGATGGCCGGTGGTTTTTTAGATGCATATACCTATCTCTTTCATGGCGAAGTGTTTGCTAGTATGCAGTCAGGGAATGTCATCTTGCTTGGAATCAATCTCGCTTCCGGAGAGTTTCTGCAGGCGGCTCGATATTTGCCACCTATCTTGCTGTTTTTGATAGGAATCATAGTGACCAATGGTTTGCAGCATCATTTTCCAACAGGAGGGAGAATCGTTTGGCAAAATGTCGCACTATTCTTTGAAGCGGTCGGGATTTTTCTGTTAGGAATTTTTGCTCAGACATTGCCTAATGTTTTTGTGGATTCTGGTCTTTCTTTTTTCGCAGCGATCCAGTATGCGTCTTATCGCAGGCTAGCAGGTATGCCTTATGCAACAACAATGACCACGGGTAATTTGCGTTCAATGGCGGATTATCTATACCAACGATTCTTCAAAAAAGATACAACGGTAGATTATAAGATCAAATACATTGCAATGATTATCGGCGGCTTTTTCTTTGGGGCAGTGAGTAGCAGTCTGTTAGGAATGTTTCTTTTTCACCGAACGATTTGGGTCGTTTCTGGAATCTTGCTGTTTGTTCTGACGATAACCATCAAAAATCAGAATCGTTTATAAGAAAAGGACAGAGATGCCATGGCTTCTCTGTCCTTTTTTAGTCTTATTATTAATCGTAGTTAAATGACGATAACAGGTGTGCCTACTTCCACCATGCCATATAGTTCTTTCATCACGCCAGGAGGAGTGTTGACACATCCATGAGAACCGCGGGTCTTCCATAGATCGCCACCATAGGCTGTCTGCCAATCAGAATCATGAATCCCAACCCCGGTCCAATCAATAGGCATCCAGTAGTCAACAGGAGAAGAATAGTCTTCGCCGGTCAATGTAGCATTGCGTTCTTTGTTCCAAACGTAGAATACCCCTGTAGGAGTAGGGGATTTCGGTTTTCCAGAGATGATATCTGTTTCAAGTGCGACGGCACCGTCTTTGTAATACCACATATGCTGGTTTTTTAAATCGACTTCGATATACGTATTTCCAAAGAGTGGGCCACTTGGATCTGCGCTACCTAAAACCACTGGTGAACGAGTAAAGTCTTCCCCTTTCTTTAGGGCATCGATCAATGCGCTTGTTTCTGAGTCGGTTTGGATGGTCCAGCTTAGTGTTCCAGCGGGTACTGAAACTTCCCCTTGTTTTGTACTGTTGAAAGTAGAAGGGTTCGTACTTGTATTGTATTGGTTTCCTAATTCTGTTACATAATTTCTTACTTTTTCTTCGTCGATCGTGGTTTTCCCATCTTTATAGGAAAGCCAATCCATGATTGTAGTCCTTGGAATCTGGAAAGTGGAACCATTGATGGAATAATTGGCATTCACTTGAGCAATTTTATTCAAGGAATCCATTTCCTTTGCCAACTCTTTATCATCAGAAGTAACGCTAGGTTTCTTTTGATATGCAGTCAAATCCAATTCACTTTTTCCACTGGTAATCGCTTTTTGCAAATCTGTGATGGTTTGATCCACATCAATAGCATCACCAACAACTTCCGGTTCAATTGAAAAGCCATCGTCCCCTTTTTTTAAGGTAGCATCTTTTGAAACGGTTCGTCCTTCATTCAGACTTTCCAAAGCCTCTTTAATCGTGGCTGTTTCACTGGTCAATTTTTGTTGATCCACAGAAACGGTGCCTAGTTTTTTATCTTCTGCAGCAGAAACATAAGCCATTCCCCATGTCCACTGATTTTGTTCGTCTTTCAAAGCTTTCAATTCTTTTGTGAAGTCCGTCTGCAAACCAAATTGAGCCAAATTAATGGATTTCCACTCTGTAGCGCCTTCTTTAATGGTAAAAGACTGTTTGCTGTAACGGTCATGCAACAGGTCATTGGCTTCAGAAACGGTTTTATTACTAATATCTAGATTGTCGATTGTAGTATTGGGTAAGAACCGGTCCTGATAATATGTACTCCGATAAGTGTAGCCGCCCGCAATCACCACGAGAATAGCAGCGATAGCAATCAGTACAATCTTTTTTGTTTTAGCCTGATTATGTGTGTGTTTGTTGGATCGTGTCATTTAAAGGCTCCTTTTATGATGATTTAAAAATGAGAGATCGGCTAAATCATACCATACTATGGTGAAAAAGCGAATTGATTCAGTGAAAGTTCCATGGAAAAATAGAAAATTCTTAAATTGTAAAGCAGGTTATGTTCTCTGACCGTAATACAAACATCAGAAAAGGACTGCGCCATAAGTCTCCTACAAGTAACACTATCCGAACAATATATCTTATTGCTCCTGCGGTGCAGGGATTCCTCGTCGCAAAAGTCAGAGGAATCTATCGCAATAGACTATAATTCGGTTTAACTTGTTGGATGATGACTTATGGCACAGTCCTTTTTCATCATATTGGTCGCAGCAGATTGCTACAACAGATTTTGCCCTATCTTACACCTTAAGTAGTCAAGAAAGGGGCAAGAGCAATGCTTTATTGATTGTCTTCAGCATCTAGTTTCGCAAAGGCTTCATTTAGAATGTCTTTCAATTGTTTTGCAGAAGCGGTCATCCGGTCTTGCTCTCCATCCGTCAATGGGATTTCGATGACTTTTTGGATTCCTTGAGCATTGATGATAGCAGGGGCACCAATATAAATATCTTTTAAGCCATATTCGCCATTCATAAAGACAGATAGCGGTAATACAGCATTTTCATCATCTAAAATGGCACGAGTGATCCGGGCTAATGCTACAGCGATTCCATAGAAAGTAGCGCCTTTTTTCTCAATGATAGAGTAGGCAGCATCACGAACGCTGAAGAACAAGTTGACCATGGCTTCTTCATCAATGTCTGGGTTGTTTTTGACCCATTCATAAATCTGTAATCCCGCCACGTTAGCATGAGACCAAACAGGGAATTCTGAATCCCCATGTTCTCCTAAAATGTAGGCATGGACATTCCGTGCATCCACATCGATCAATTCTGCCAATGCTTGACGGAAACGTGCAGAGTCTAATGAGGTTCCTGAACCGATTACCCGCTCTTTTGGAAAACCAGAAAACTTCCATGTGGAGTAGGTAAGGATATCTACTGGGTTGGCAGCGACAAGGAAGATACCGTTAAATCCTGAATCTACGATTTGTGTTACTACTTCGCGATTGATTTTCAAGTTTTTGTGAACTAAATCTAGGCGAGTTTCACCGGGCTTTTGTGGGGCACCAGCTGTGATCACTACTAAATCGGCATCGTGGGCATCGGCATAAGTAGCAGCATAGATTTTTTTCGGAGAGGTAAAGGCTAATGCATGAGATAAATCAATAGCATCTCCTTCAGTTTTAGCTGTATTTATATCAATAATCCCTATTTCTTGAGCAATATTTTGAGTGACTAACGCAAATGCATAACTGGAACCAACCGCACCGTCTCCAACAAGGATAATCTTTTGGTGATCTTTTTTATTTGTCTTAGCAGTCATCTGTGTATCATTCCTTCCGCATATTTGTTTTACTAGGTAGTATCCTAACACTTTCAAGTGATTTTGTCATGTGATTCGCTCAACAATGATACAGAAATTTTTGCTGTTTTACTTGTAAATGCTTTCTTAGTTGTCCCGTAGGAAGCATGACAAATCAAGGTTTCTAATGAATTTTTTAAGAAAGAGAAATTCTGAGCAAAGGAAAGACACAGCAACAGTCCGTTATGTGTTATAATCGTAGTGAATGATTTTACTGGGCAGAACTATCGTGCCCAGTATTTTGTGATGGTAATTTTTTGAAAAAATGGAGCGGATCAAAAAATGAAAATGATTATAGGTCTGGGAAATCCAGGTAGAAAATACGAAAAAACAAAACACAACGTTGGCTTTATGGTAGTCGATTCGTTAGCAGAAAAGTACCAAGCAACGTTTAAATCGTCAGCCTTCGAAGCGGAAGTCGCTGAATTCTTTATTGATGGTGAAAAAATCATGCTAGTCAAACCGCAAACATTCATGAATGAATCTGGCCGGGCAGTAGGCCCGTTGATGACCTATTATGGGGTTTATCCTGAAGAAATCGTGGTGGTCTATGATGATCTTGATTTAGCACTGGGTAAAATTCGTTTGCGTCAAAAAGGCAGTGCCGGGGGACACAATGGCATGAAGAGCCTGATTTCCCATCTTGGTACGTCTGTATTTAATCGTATCAAAATAGGGATCGATCGGCCGCAAGTGGGACGGACAGTTGTCGATCACGTTTTAAGTCCCTTTGCGAAAGAAGATCAGCCGATTATTTTGCAAAGCTTGGATAAAGCTGTTGCGGCAAGTGTCGATTACTTGACCACCGGTGATTTTCTTGCCACAATGAATCGATTTAACTAAGGAGGCCCTGTATGGATCTGATTGAACTAATAAATAAGGTGCCGCAAATTGCTGCGTGGCATCAGCAATTAACGGATCACGCATCCCGGCAATTATTGACCGGCTTGGCCGGTTCCGCGAAAACGTTAGCTTTTGCCGGCGCTTACCAAAAATTCGATCGACAAGTCATTGTCATTACGCCAAATCTTTATTATACCAATCAAGTTGCCGAAGATTTACGAAATATCGTAGAGGATGTCTATGTTTTCCCTGTGGATGAAGTCTTATCTGCTGAAATGGCATTTGCTTCACCAGAAGCCCGATCTGAGCGAGTGACAGCAATGAATGCAGTTGCTCATGGGAAAAAAGGAATCTATGTCATGCCGGTTGCTGCTTTACGAAAATACCTGCCTGCTAAAGATACGTGGTTGAACTATCAGTTTTCTTGGCAGGTGGGGGCTGAGATCGATTTAGAGCAGTTACCGCAGCAATTGGTATCGATGGGCTATGAACGGCAATCGATGATTGGTAAACCGGGGGAATTTAGCATTCGCGGAAGCATTCTAGACATCTATCCTTTGAAAGCTGAATATCCTGTGCGGATCGAGCTTTTCGATGTGGAGATCGACTCGATGCGCTCTTTTGACGTGGAAACGCAGCGCTCCGTAGAGACATTATCGGAAGTAACCGTTCTTCCTACTACGGAACTGGTATTTTCTCCGGCTGATTTAGCCCATGGTCAAAAAGTCTTGCAAGAATTATTGACGAAACGATTAGCAGTAGTGAAAGAGACCACAGATAAAAACTTTTTGGAAGATTATTTCGGTCAATTAGTATCTGCTTGGCAAAGTGGTATTCCTGATGAGAATGCTCGTTATTATGCGGATCTTTTATACTCGCAACCCACCAGTATTTTGGATTATTTTTCAAAAGATGCATTGCTTTTGATCGATGACTATGCCCGTATTATGGAAACGAATCGTGAGATTGAGCGAGAAGAAGCGGAATGGCATACGCAAAAAATTGCCGAGCTTCGTGTTTTTTCAGAGCAGTCTTTTGGGCAAGATGTGCAACAATTGCTTCAAAAAGAACAATTTTCTACCAGTTTCTTCTCCCTTTTTCAAAAGGGAATGGGGAATCTCCGCTTTCAAGCAATCCACAACTTTCAATATCGTCCGATGCAGCAATTTTTCAGTCAAATGGGCTTGCTGAAAGTTGAAGTAGACCGCTGGGAGAAACAGCAGCAAACGGTTGTTTTTCTAGTAAGTGATACGGAACGGGCAAAAAAATTGGAACAGGATTTTCGTGATCATGAGATCTATGCGGTTCAAACAACGGCAGACCGGCTCTTTACTGGTCGTACGCAAATCGTTGTGGAAACACTGCAAAGTGGGTTTGAAATGCCCCAAGACAAGCTCGTTATTGTCACGGAAAAAGAAATTTTCCAGAAAATCAAGAAGAAACGTACGCGGCGTCAAAATGTGACCAATGCTGAGCGGTTGAAGAGCTACAATGAATTAAAAGCCGGTGATTACGTCGTTCATGCGAATCACGGGATCGGTAAATACATTGGTATGGAGACCCTGAAAGTAGATGGTGTACACCAAGACTACATGACGATTCTCTATCAAAATGACGACAAGTTATTTATTCCTGTTACCCAATTGAATTTGATTCAAAAATATGTTGCCTCCGAATCTAAAACACCAAAGATCAATAAGCTAGGCGGCAGCGAATGGGCGAAAACGAAACGAAAAGTTTCAGCTAAAATCGAAGACATCGCCGATGATCTTATCCTGTTGTATGCAAAACGCGAATCGGAAAAAGGCTACGCCTTTCAACCGGATGATGGCTATCAAAAAGAATTTGAAGATGCCTTTCCTTATTCTGAAACCGATGATCAATTACGCAGTACAGCGGAGATCAAACGGGATATGGAAAAAGACAAACCAATGGACCGCTTATTAGTCGGGGATGTTGGTTTTGGAAAAACTGAAGTGGCATTGCGGGCAGCTTTCAAGGCTATCAAAGAGAGTAAGCAAGTCGCATTTTTAGTCCCCACCACGATTTTGGCACAACAGCACTATGAAACGATGATTGATCGCTTTGAAGGATTTCCAGTCAATGTTGGGCTGCTCAGTCGCTTCCGCACGAAAAAACAGCAAACAGAAACGATCGAACAAGTGAAGAAGGGACAAATCGACATCTTAGTTGGGACCCATCGTCTGTTGTCAAAAGATGTGGAATTTGCAGATCTGGGATTACTGGTGATCGATGAAGAACAGCGTTTTGGCGTGAAGCACAAAGAACGGTTGAAACAGCTGCGTTCTCAAGTGGATGTGCTAACCTTGACAGCTACCCCAATTCCCCGGACATTGCATATGTCTATGCTAGGTGTGAGGGATCTTTCTGTTATCGAAACGCCACCGGAAAATCGTTATCCGATCCAGACGTATGTGATGGAGATGAATCCTGGAGCAGTTCGAGAAGCTATTTTACGAGAAATGGCGCGAGACGGACAAGTCTTTTATCTGTATAATCGGGTTGATACGATTGAACGAAAAGTGGAAGAACTGCAAGCATTAGTACCAGATGCGCGTATCGGTTATGCGCATGGACAGATGACAGAAATCCAATTAGAAAATACATTGTTTGATTTTATCGAAGGTCAGTACGATGTATTGGTCACGACGACGATCATCGAAACTGGGGTCGACATTCCCAATGCCAATACATTATTTGTGGAAAATGCCGACTACATGGGCTTGTCTACACTTTATCAGTTACGTGGCCGTGTGGGTCGAAGCAATCGCGTGGCTTATGCCTACTTTATGTATGAACAACAAAAAATATTGAATGAAGTCAGTGAAAAGCGGCTGCAAGCAATCAAAGATTTTACAGAATTGGGTTCTGGATTCAAAATTGCGATGCGAGATCTTTCGATTCGAGGCGCTGGGAATTTATTGGGCGCCCAACAGCACGGGTTTATTGATGCTGTCGGGTTTGATATGTATTCACAAATGCTTTCAGAATCAGTGGCACGTAAGCAAGGGAAAAATACGCAGGTCGAGAAAACAACCGTTGAGATTGACCTTGGTATTGATGCGTACCTTCCAACATCGTATATAGAAGATGAACGACAAAAAATCGAAATTTACAAACGGATCCGTGAACTGGATTCTCAAGAAGCAGTCGATGAATTACAAGATGATCTGTTGGATCGTTTCGGAGAATATCCAAAGGAAGTCGCTCATTTACTAACTGTTGGCGAGATCAAAATGAATGGGGACCGCGCGTTGCTGGATACGATCCGCAAACAGCAGCAAACAGTGATCATCACTCTAAGCAAAGTTGGCACGAAAAATTATTCCGTTGAGCAGTTGTTTGAAGCACTGAAAGCGACCAAGCTTAAAGCGACGATGGGTGTCGATCACGAGCAGATGACGATCAAGCTGCAGATCCCTTCTGTGATGAAAGAAAGTACGTGGCTGTTAGAGATTCAAGATTTTGTCAAAGCGCTACGAGAACAAAAATACGTGTTACAAGAAAATTAGCTGTAAAGGGGGCGGAAAAGATGGCGAAGTCACAATTAAAACGGACGATGGAAGGCGCATTTATCCTAACGATTGCTTCATTCATTGCCAAAGTGTTAAGTGCTATCTACCGTGTTCCTTTTCAAAATTTAGTTGGAGATGAAGGGTTCTACGTATACCAGCAGGTCTATCCAATCTACGGACTAGCTATGACGCTGGCACTATCTGGCTTGCCGCAATTTATCTCACGAGTGATTGCTGAACAACCGGATCCTCAGAAACAGCGCGCTCGGATTCAAGTCATCTATCCGTATGTTTTTTGGACTGCGATTGGGTTATGGGGGACGACGTTTTTCTTAGCAGATATGATTGCTTGGATCATGGGAGATGCAGGATTGGCATCTTTGATTCGCGTGGTGTCCTTCACCTTCTTATTTGTCCCACCTTTGACTTTTTATCGCGGCAGTTTCCAAGGGAATTTACAGATGGTGCCGACGGCCGTTTCTCAAGTAGTAGAGCAACTGCTTCGTGTTGGGGTGATTCTGATAGCCGCCAGCTGTTTCCAGCTTTTCTCGTGGAATGTTTATCAGACCGGAACATTAGCAATGTCCGGCGCATTAGTGGGTGGACTTGCAGCATGGGGGATTTTAAGCTATTATAGTCGGAAAATCACCGGTCGAGGATTAGCGGTTCCAGCCAAAGCGACACCTGCTAACCGGGATCCTTCCCTGCGACGACGGTTTCTGATTGAAGGCGGACTATTAACGATCTACAGCGGTTTTCTGATTCTTTTTCAATTGGCAGATTCTTTTCTGATGACAAACTCGCTTGAAGCGAGTGGTCTAACAGAACAAAGCGCCCGCATCGCAAAAGGGATCTATGATCGAGGGCAGCCTTTGGTTCAGTTGGGTCTTGTGGTAGCGATGGCACTAAGTTCAACTTTTCTGCCAACATTGACGAAGTATTTGACGGTCAAAAATCAGCAGTTGTTTGAAAAATCAGCAAAGATGTATCTACGGTTGACGGTAGGAATTGCCAGTGCTTCTGCGGTTGGATTGGCTATCTTGCTTCCATATATCAACTTTGCGCTGTTTAAAGATGGCGCTGGTAATAGTGCGTTGGTCTTATTTGTTTTTGCCGTCGCTCTGATGGCGGCAATCCAAGCGTACCAAAGTATTCAACAAAGTAGAAATCAATTCCGCGTAGGGATTCATGCGGCAGGCTGCGGTCTTTTATTGAAAGTGCTGTTGACATGGCCGCTAACCTATCTTTTAGGAACCACCGGCGCGAGTATGAGTACGCTTTTAGGGTTGATTGGTACATTGGTTTATTTTGTATTCTCTGAGAAAAAAGCATTGAATCATTTTTGGACAGAGGGAAATTACGGGAAGAAACTCCTGTTTTGTTTGGGAATCATGGCGTGTGCATTGTTTTTATACTATGGTGTGGTCACTGTGGTAAGTGGAGGACCGGTAGAGAAAAGACTAGAAGCGCTTGTTTTTTGTCTTGGAGGAGTCTTATTTGGTGGGGCAGTCTTCATCACAACAGCGCTCAAAGTGAAATTGTTGACGATCCGAGAATGGCTACTGGTTCCTTTTGGAAAAAAATTGTTGAAAGTAAGAGGTGGAAAAAATGAGATTAGATAAATTTTTGAAAATATCTCGTATCATCAAACGTCGATCTGTTGCCAAAGAAGTAGCAGACAAAGGGCGTATTCAAATCAATGGCAAACTGGCGAAATCCAGCAGTGATGTTAAAGTCGGCGATACGGTACGAATTCAATTTGGAAATAAAATTTTAGAAATAAAAGTGCAAGAGCTGCATGAATCAACTAAAAAAGAAGATGCAGCGAAAATGTACGAGATCCTCAAAGAAGAACGTATCTCGGAAAATGCTTGATTTTTGTCCCATTTTCAGTTAGACAACTTTTACGGATGTTGGTATAATGGAAAAAACAATCACAGTGACAGGAGCGAGGTCAGCATGGAGAAAGAACCAAACAAACAAATAGAACTATTGCAGACCGAGTATGCAAAAGAACAATTTGCTAAGTTCGAAAAAGAGCGACGGCAAGTGGTCTTTCGCCGCCGTCGACTGGTAGCTGTCTTTGTTGCAGCGTTAGTGATTTTTGCCATCGTAGGTGTCCAAATGTTTAATGATCAGATGCGCCTGCAAAAATTACAAGAGAACAAAGCTGAAACAGTAGCAAAACAAGAAGCAACGAATAAAAAAGTAGCACAATTGCAACGAGATGTGGCATTGTTAAAAGATGACGAATACGTTGCAAAATTAGCCCGCAGTAGATTCTTCTATTCAAAGGAAAACGAGAAGATCTATCCTGTCTTACCAGATGCTTCTGATTCAAAAACAGAAACTAGTGGCGATGAGGCAAATGCTAGTGATACAAAGACAAGTGATTCGAAACAATAAAGGTCATACCTACTCAACGTAGTAGTTGAAATGATTAAATGGGTAAAAATTAGGAGGAACATTTTTTATATGTCAATCGAAGTTGGAGCGAAACTAAAGGGCAAAGTGTCTGGTATTACAAATTTTGGTGCGTTCATTGATCTTGGTGAGGGGAAAACTGGTTTGGTACATATCAGCGAAGTATCAAATGGGTTTGTGAAAGACATTCATGACGTGTTGTCTGTTGGCGATGAAGTAACTGTTGTTGTTACGGCAATCGGCAATGATGGAAAAATCGGATTGTCAATCCGTAAGGCAGAAGCAAAACCGGAAGAAAAACGTGAATTTCCTAAAAAAGAATTTAATCGGACAAGTCCGAAAAAGTCTTTTCCACGCAATCAACCGTCGAATGTAAATAAACAAGACTTCGATTCATTGATGAGTTCTTTTCTAAAAGATAGTGATGATCGTTTATCTTCATTACGACGTAATACAGAAGGTAAACGCGGCGGTCGTGGCGGCCGACGCAACTAGACGTGATTAGCAAGTTGTCAAATAAATTTATGACGTAACGATAAGTAAAAATATCCGAACTATATCCGATTACTCCTACTATGCAGTAGGCTTTCGTCGTGAAGCACGGCGCTTGAGAAAAATCGACATAGTTCGGATATTTCTCTTTTTCGGCAATTAACGATGACTATACAAGCAGACATGGAGGAATAGAATGCTAAAGCAAAAGGTCTATCAAGCAATGAAGACAGAAGGGTGGGGAGAAAATAAAGCTTGTTTGCTCGCTGTTTCGACAGGTGTGGACTCAATGGTTTTACTTCATGTGATTGAAAGGTTGTTCCAGAACCAAGGATCATTTGGCGTAGCTCATGTCAATCATCGTTTGCGGGAGGCTTCAAACGAGGAAGCGATGTTTCTAAGAGAGTATTGTCAAGTGCGTGGGATCCCATACTATGAACGAGTGTGGCAAAACCCGCCCGAAAGCGGAATCGAAGCAGCTGCTAGAGAGTTTCGCTATCGTTTCTTTGCAGAAACGATGACTCTCCAGGGGTATGATTGGTTATTAACCGCTCATCATGCAGATGACCAGATGGAAACCATGCTGATGAAAATGATCCGAGAAGGCCGCTTGCAAAACGCTTCAGGAATCAAGCGCAAGCAATCTTTTGAAGGGGGAGAGTTGATCCGTCCGTTATTAACGATCCCTAAAGCCGACATTCGGGAGTATGCTCAGATGAATGGTGTCATCTACTTTGAAGACGAAAGCAATCAACAGACGCTGTTTCAGCGAAATCGCCTGCGTCATCAGGTGGTTCCTTTACTGAAAGCAGAGAACCCCAGAGTGCTGGATCATTTTCAACAACTTTCTCAAGAGATGATTTATGCGGATCAATTGATCAAAAAGCAGCAAGAAGATTGGTTCGCAAAACTTTTACATGTGGAAGGCAACGGCTATTGTTTGGATCTCAATGAGTTGCAGACATTCACCACAGCAGAGCGTTATTATTTTTTTGAAGGTTTATTGCAAAAAATTTCTCACGAAAAAGGCTTTTCCTACAACACAAAGCAACGAGAACAACTACTGGCGCTGCTGGAAGATAATCCCAGTCAGTGGGGAATCGATCTGGATCAGAACTGGCAGATTGTCCGAACCTATCAACGGCTAAAAATCATTCCTTCGGATAATGGGACTCCTTCTCGTGCCGCATCGGAAGAAAAACAATTTGTTTTGAAAAAAGGGGAAAGTCTCTTTTTGTCGGACCATGAGTGGATCGGGTACCTTCCCAAGGATGCCAAAGTTCCAGAAAAAGTCATGAATTGGTCAGAGATTTCACAAATTTTGCCGGTACACTATCCTGCGACAGTTTTTTTGCGGAAACGCAAGCCCGGGGATCGGTTACAGCTGAAACCAGGTCTTACAAAAAAAATCAGCCGTTTCTTTATCGACAAGAAGATTTCGAATGAAAAACGTGCGGCTAGTTGGGTCATGACAGATGTCCAAGAGAAAGTGTTGGCACTTTTGCCTTATCTATTTTCCTATTTGAGTATTGAGCAAGAAACTGATAAAATACACTACATACTTCTTTATAAATATCGGGAGTAAGAGTTGGAAGGAGAGCTTATGTTAGACAAAGATATTGAGAAAATTTTGATTACTCGTGAAGAGATCCAAAACCGTTGTTCTGAACTAGGAAAAGAATTGACGGAAATCTACAAAGATAAAAATCCGTTAGTAGTTGGTGTACTAAAAGGAGCCGTTCCTTTTATGGCAGATATCGTCCGGGAAATGGATTGTCACTTAGAACTAGACTTTATGGATGTATCTAGTTATGGGAATGCAACGATTTCTTCTGGTGAAGTGAAGATCTTGAAGGATTTGGACACAAATGTCGAAGGCCGAGATATGTTGATTGTAGAAGATATTATTGACAGCGGTCGCACACTAGCCTATCTAGTAGACCTATTTAAATATCGCAAAGCGAAATCGGTCAAAATCGTGACATTGCTGGATAAACCAGAGGGTCGTGTGGTCAAAATAGATGCCGATTATATTGGCTTTGATGTACCAAATGAATTTGTAGTCGGCTATGGATTGGATTATGCGGAGCAATACCGTAACCTCCCTTATGTGGGTGTGTTAAAACCAAGTGTTTATCAATCAAATTAGTGACTGTTCTAAATCAGTTGTGATACAATTAAATGGTCAGGATTGATAAAACAAAATAGCCAAGGAGGTACGCATGAATAAGAAAAATAACGGTATGATCAAAAATACCTTATATTATGTACTTGTCTTGTTGGCAATGGTCATGGTCGTCTATTTCATTTTTGGAAATGGCAATCAGCAAACACCAACAATCGAGTACTCAACATTTACGGAACAGCTGAAGGACGGTAAGGTCAAACAGTTTACTGTTCAGCCTGCTAACGGCGTTTACCGAATCGTCGGTGAATACAATGCCGAACAAACTGTCAGCAATGACAACGGGCTTTCCGTATTAGGAAGTACACAATCAAGTACAACACGTTTTACAACGATCATTTTGCCAAATGATTCGACATTGAGCGAAGTGACGACATTGGCGAAGGATCAAGGAGTCAAAACAACGATCGAAGAAGAATCAAACAGTGGTGTATGGTTATCGCTGCTGATTAGTTTCTTGCCAATCGTGATCATCATTTTCTTCTTCTATATGATGATGAGCCAGCAAGGTGGCGGCGGTGGCGGTGGCGGCCGTGTCATGAACTTTGGGAAATCCAAAGCGAAAGAGGCCGACAAAAAAGCCAATCGAGTTCGCTTCTCTGATGTAGCGGGTGCCGAAGAAGAAAAACAAGAGTTAGTTGAAGTTGTTGAATTCTTAAAGGATCCACGACGCTTTGTTGAATTAGGCGCAAGGATTCCAGCAGGTGTGCTATTAGAAGGCCCTCCAGGGACAGGTAAAACATTGCTAGCAAAAGCGGTTGCTGGAGAAGCTGGCGTTCCGTTTTATTCTATCTCAGGTTCAGACTTCGTGGAAATGTTTGTCGGGGTCGGAGCAAGCCGTGTCCGGGATCTATTTGAAACAGCCAAGAAAAACGCACCGGCTATCATTTTTATCGATGAAATAGATGCGGTTGGACGCCAACGTGGTGCCGGTATGGGTGGTGGCCATGATGAACGTGAACAAACGTTGAATCAGTTATTAGTTGAAATGGATGGATTTGATGGCAATGAAGGAGTTATCGTTATTGCAGCAACCAACCGTTCAGACGTATTGGACCCAGCCTTGTTACGTCCAGGTCGTTTTGACCGTCAAATTCTTGTTGGACGTCCGGATGTTAAAGGCCGTGAAGCTATTTTACGAGTTCACGCTCGGAACAAACCATTATCGGATGATGTGGATTTGAAAGTGGTGGCACAACAAACACCTGGTTTTGCCGGTGCTGATTTAGAGAATGTCTTAAACGAGGCTGCGCTGGTCGCTGCCCGTCGGAACAAAAAGAAAATTGATGCTTCTGATATTGATGAAGCGGAAGATCGGGTAATCGCAGGACCTGCGAAGAAAGATCGCGTCATCAATAAAAAAGAACGTGAAATGGTTGCTTATCATGAAGCAGGACATACGATCGTCGGTTTGGTCTTGAGTCGTGCTCGTGTGGTACACAAAGTAACGATTATCCCTCGGGGGCGTGCAGGTGGTTACATGATCGCATTGCCTAAAGAGGATCAATTCTTGATGACAAAAGAAGATATGTTTGAACAAATCGTCGGATTACTTGGTGGACGGACAGCAGAAGAAATTATTTTCGGCGTTCAATCAACTGGTGCATCCAATGACTTTGAACAAGCAACAGCTTTGGCAAGAAGTATGGTCACAGAGTATGGGATGAGTGACAAGTTAGGGCCCGTTCAATATGAAGGCAATCATCAAGTCTTTGTTGGTCGTGATTATGGTCAAACGAAAGCTTACTCAGAACAAGTTGCTTTCGAGATCGATCAAGAAGTACGTCGTATCTTGATGGAGGCTCATCAAAAAGCACACGAGATCATCGAAGAACATCGTGCACAACATAAATTGATTGCCGAAAAACTGCTTGAGTATGAAACATTAGATGCGAAAGCGATCAAATCATTGTTTGAAGAAGGCAAAATGCCTGCTGGAACTGAAAATTCGGAATATCCAAGTGAGAAAGCTCAAACTTTTGAAGAAGCTAAACGCGCTTTAGAAGAAAAGGATGCCGAAAAGCAAGCTACAGAGAAAAAAGATTTTGATCAGCAAGTGGAAGAACTTCGCCACAACAATCAAAATGACGAAGGATCATCTCAAGATAAGACAGAGGACAACCAAGAGTAGTCTATTGATTGTCATTAGGTGATTGGCTATCGTAATTTTTTAGGGAACTGTGTCATAAGTCAAAACAAGAGAACAGATTCGAATCTCCTTCGATAGTTACTTGTTTGGTCTTATGCCGCGGTTCTTTTTTATAGCTAAAGGGAGAAAGTTGAAGATAAGATAGGTTGTCTTTTCTCTAAAATATGGGTATTCAGTTGAAAAAAAAACAAGTTCCTAGTATGATTCACTAATGAACAAAATAAAGGAGCATAAATGATGGAAGATTACTTAGTAAAAGCATTAGCCTATGATGGCTACGTTCGTGCCTATGCAGTGTCTGCAACCAAGACAGTCAGCGAAGCACAGCAACGCCATGATACTTGGAATACCGCATCAGCAGCACTTGGTCGCGCCATGGTTGGAAGCCTACTTTTGGGCAGTACATTAAAAGGCGACGACAAATTAACGGTCAAGATCCAAGGGAACGGACCTGCGGGAGCAATCATTATTGATAGCAATGGTCGTGGAGACGTCAAAGGGTACATAAAAAATCCTCATATCAGCTTGCCATTAAATGGACAAGGGAAATTGGATGTGCGGGGAGCAGTTGGCGATCAAGGAATCTTTACGGTCATCAAAGACTTAGGTTTGAAAGAACCATTTTCTGGTCAAACACCGATCGTTTCGGGTGAACTAGGAGAAGACTTCACCTATTACCTAGCTGTTTCCGAACAGATTCCTTCTGCCGTTGGGTTGAGTGTGTTAGTTGATACCGATGATTCGATCCGCACCGCCGGTGGTTTCTTACTGCAGATCATGCCGGGAGCCGATGAAACGGTTATTGATTCGATTGAAAACCGTCTGCAAGAATTGCCTCGAGTGTCTACATTGCTGGATGAAGGGAAATCGCCTGAAGAAATTCTGACGGTATTGTTGAATGACACCAAAGTTGAAGTGCTAGAAAAAATGCCTGTTCAGTTTCGCTGCGACTGTAGCAAAGAAAAATTTGCGACAGCAATCATTACACTAGGAGCAGCTGAAATACAAGAAATGATGGATGAAGACCATGGCGCGGAAGCTGTTTGTTCCTTCTGTGGCAACAAATACCATTTTGATGAAGACGAACTTGCTGGATTAAAGAAAGAAGCTGAGGCATAGGAAATGGTAGCACACAGCTGGAAAATCGGGAATGTTGAGATCCCTAATCGGGTAGTGGTTGCACCAATGGCCGGAATAACCAATGCGGCGTTTCGCGTAACGGTCAAAGAATTTGGTGCAGGCTTGGTGGTCTGTGAAATGATCAGTGACAAAGGGATTCAATTGCGCAACAAAAAAACGCTAGAAATGCTTTACATCGATGAAACAGAGCATCCATTAAGCCTACAGATTTTTGGTGGGAATAAAGAGTCCTTAGTGGAAGCGGCGCAATTCGTTTCAGAAAATACGACTGCAGACATTATTGATATCAATATGGGGTGTCCGGTGAATAAGATCATCAAAGCGGAAGCCGGTGCAAAATGGCTATTGGATCCCGATAAAGTCTATGAAATGGTGCATGCGGTCGCTACGGCAATTGATAAACCGGTCACAGTCAAAATGCGGATCGGTTGGGATGAGGACCATATTTTCGCGGTCCAAAATGCGCAAGCTGCTGAAGCAGCCGGTGCAGCTGCGATTGGAATGCATGGTCGAACTCGAGTCCAAATGTATGAAGGACAAGCCAATTGGTCGGTATTAAGAGATGTGAAACAAGCCATCTCGATTCCATTTATGGGAAATGGAGATGTGCGGACGCCAGAAGACGCGAAACGAATGTTGGAAGAGGTTGGTGCCGATGCGGTAATGATCGGGCGAGCAGCATTGGGAAATCCTTGGATGATCCATCGTACAAAACATTATCTCGAAACGGGAGAATTGATTGCCGAGCCTACGCCACGAGAAAAAATCACCACAGCCAAACTTCATTTAGCTCGGTTGGCTGACTTAAAAGGAGAATTTGTTGCTTCTCGTGAATTTCGGCAGCACGCCGCTTACTACTTAAAAGGAATCTCGCGAGCAGCGAAAGTCAAAGCGGCAATCAACCAAGCAGAGAATATGCAAACGATTATTGAACTGTTGGATGCATTTGTAGAAAAGACAGAAAAGCAGCCTGTCGGAAATACACTGGAGTAAAGTAAAATCAAGTCGATCTTGAACTTCGGCTTGATTTTTTGTGGCATCATTGGCATTATAAGAAGGAAACCCAAGTTAAGAATGGAGGAAAACTCGTGACAGAGGAACGACAAAAACAAGAAGAATTAAATGATCAAATGTTGGTTCGCCGTGAAAAGATGGAAAAATTACGGGAAGAAGGCATTGATCCCTTTGGCAAGCGCTTTGAACGTACGCATAATTCTGCCGAGTTGCATGAGTTATTTGATCAACGAACAAAAGAAGAGTTAATAGAAATGAATCTTTCTGCAAGTGTTGCTGGACGAATGGTGACGAAACGTGGTAAAGGGAAAGCTGGCTTTGCACATTTACAAGATCGTGATGGTCAGATTCAAATTTATGTCCGCAAAGATCAAGTAGGTGACGAACCGTATGAAGGATTTAAGCATGCTGACCTAGGCGACTTTTTTGGTGTATCAGGAGAGATCATGAAAACTGATACGGGGGAAGTAACGATCAAAGCAAAAGAAATCGTTATTTTGTCTAAAGCGTTACGCCCGCTCCCAGATAAATACCATGGGTTGACGAACATTGAACAACGTTATCGTCAACGTTATCTAGATTTGATCAGTAATAAAGATAGCTTTGACCGATTCATGAAACGCAGCCAGATCATTAGTGAGATTCGTCGCTACTTGGATGGACACGGGTATATTGAAGTTGAAACACCTGTACTTCACAATCAAGCCGGCGGAGCAGCAGCACGCCCGTTTATCACACACCACAATGCTTTAGATATCGATCTCTATTTACGAATTGCACTTGAACTGCATTTGAAACGATTAATTGTAGGCGGTATGGAGAAAGTCTACGAAATCGGTCGTGTGTTCCGGAATGAAGGAATTGATACTACCCATAATCCAGAATTCACCATGTTAGAAGCTTATACAGCTTACACAGATTTCAAAGATGTTATGGATTTAACGGAAGGTATCATTCGCAATGCGGCGGAGAAAGTGTTAGGTTCTGCTGAAATTACTTATGACGGACAAGAAGTTGATTTGGCAAGTGACTTTGGTCGTGTGCATATGGTGGATGCTATCAAACAACAAACCGGTGTCGACTTTTGGAAAGAGATGACTGTAGAAGAAGCACAGGCTTTGGCAAAAGAACACCAAGTAGAAGTCACGCCAACGATGACAGTTGGACATATTATCAATGAGTTCTTTGAAACCTTTGTTGAAGAAACCCTCCAACAACCGACCTTTGTTTACGGTCATCCGGTAGAAGTTTCTCCTCTTGCAAAGAAAAACCCAGAAGATCCTCGATTTACAGATCGTTTTGAGTTGTTTATCGTTGGTCGGGAGTTTGCTAACGCCTTTACTGAATTGAACGATCCAATTGATCAAAGACAACGATTTGAAGCACAGGAAAAAGAACGACAAGAAGGAAACGATGAAGCTCATGGAGTCGATGAAGACTTCTTGGAAGCATTAGAATACGGTATGCCACCAACCGGCGGTTTAGGAATCGGAATCGATCGTCTAGTCATGTTGCTGACAGATGCGCAATCGATTCGTGATGTGCTGTTATTCCCAACAATGCGTTAATCACGAGATGCACACGAGTATTTACTTGTGTGTATTTTTTTATTTTTTTAAAACCGGTGTGTGCCCCGACGACAACTAACAAAAAACAAGGGAAAATGTAAAGGTAAACAGGAAGAAAACGAATTAGAAACGAACAATAAAATGCTTGTGTTGTAGGAACGAACGTCTTTTAGAAAATACGAAAATAATAGAGAAAGTTGTTGACCTGACAGCATTTAGTTGGTATATTATTACATGTGCCAAATGACTAAAATCATTTTTTAAAGAAATGAAAAAAAGTTGTTGACGCCGAGAGCAACAGATGATATTATAACGAAGTCGCAAAAATAAAAAATCAATTTGGTGCTGATATAGCAACAAAAAAGATTAAAAAAGTTGTTGACAAATAACAAATCATTTGTTATTCTAATTAAGTCGCTGAGCAAGCGAAAGAAGTCGTTGAAAAACTTCTCCTGAAAAAAACTTTTAAAAAAGAGTTGACAATCACTTGTCGGTCTGATATGATTTAAAAGTTGCTAACGCAGCGAAGTAGACCTTTGAAAACTGAACAAAGCAAGCAAACGAACCAATGTGTAGGGCGCTTCATTTATGAAGCAAAATACATGCAAGCAATAGCTAGCAAAGTTAATTTTAGTTGAGCTTAACGATCCTATGGATCGTTCAAACAAATCATTATGAG
>NZ_JALAHI010000057.1 GCF_022711995.1 Enterococcus sp. | reverse complement strand
TCTTCTTTTTACTAAAAAATACTATTATTACTGAAACAAATACTAGAATTAAAATTATTGTAAATACCCATCTTTTACTTTGAAACTTTTTAAAATTCATATTAACCCAACTTTCTCGTTTCTTACTATATTTATATAAATCGGTTTGACCATAAGAAAGTTAACAGTTATATCAATCTAATCGAACTAAGTTAGGAATATCTTGTCAATCCTTTCTCTATTTGCAATAAACAATCGTATATCGTTTGTAGTCACATCTTTGTATGACTTTCTTACGCTTCTCATGAAGAGATTGATCGTCTGTATATAAAAGAGTTAAAGTTCCGTTTGAAAGCCCTGTATCTTTTTGAAAACAAAGAATTGCTTATTTGCTGCAATATCTGAAGTTGCATCATAGACGACCAAATCTCTTGAAGCTTTTGTTACGTCTAACAGATCAAGCTTATCGTTAGAACCAGTTTCAACTCTCTTAGCTGATCTAACGCTAAATCTGATTCTAGCTCTCTAATAATTCGATGGATCAGTTTTTCTTTACTAATCATGGTTCAACTCCTAACCGAAACTCTTTCGAATTTCATATTCGTTGTCGATCAATTCTTTTAAAGTATCCTTTGGATATAGTTTCTTTCAAAACCGCTTTTGATGTTGAGCGCATAACCACTGAAATTTCTCAATAGTTGCATCGTCTATCACAAAACACGTTTTTTCTTGCTTGGCACGGATGGGACACTATCATTACCTACTAGAGCAATAGAAATTGTTGATGATGTTATAGAACGTAACTCCTTATTGTTCGGTTCTCAAAGCAAAGCTGATTATATTTTTAAATTTTACAGAGGAACTCCATTATCTCTTCACAGCTTTAATCCGGTATTACGCAGAGCTCAAAATGAACTTCAATGGTAAAAGAATTTATCCTCGCACATATTCCGGCATAGCCACATCTCTTTACTTACTGAATTGATCTTCCATTAAAAAACAATAATGGAGAGAGTTGGACACTCAGACGCCAATACTACTTTATCTATTTATAATCACGTTACAAAGAAATCCAAAGAACAAGTTATCGACCGATTGAATAGTTTATAATTTGCCCCTTTTTTACCCCTTTTAGTCGAATTAAAGAAAATATAAAAAAAAGAACCCCTTCGCAAAGGAGTTCTTCTAGTGTAATTACATCATGCCGCCCATGCCCATAGATGGATCCATTGCTGGAGCTGCTGGTGCAGCTGGTTCTGGTTTGTCAGCAACGACTGCTTCTGTTGTTAACAATAATGCGGCTACAGAAGCGGCATTTTGCAACGCAGAGCGTGTTACTTTGGTTGGGTCAACGATTCCTGCTTCAAGCATGTTTACCCATTCGCCAGTTGCTGCGTTGAAACCAACGCCAAGGTCTGCATGTTTTAATTTGTCGATGATTACTGATCCTTCATAACCAGCATTTTCAGCGATTTGACGTACTGGTTCTTCTAGTGCACGCAAGACGATTTTCACACCAGTTGCTGCGTCACCCTCAGCTTCGATGGCAGCTACTTTGTTGATGACATTGACAAGGGCAGTTCCCCCACCAGATACCATACCTTCTTCAACTGCTGCACGGGTAGCGTTCAATGCGTCTTCGATACGTAGTTTCAATTCTTTTAGTTCTGTTTCAGTTGGTGCACCCACTTTGATGACTGCCACACCACCTGCTAATTTCGCTAGGCGCTCTTGTAATTTTTCACGGTCAAAATCAGATGTTGTGTCAGCAATTTGATTTTTGATCAATTGCACACGAGCATCGATTGCTGATTTGTCGCCAGCACCTTCAACGATAGTTGTGTTGTCTTTATCCACAACGACTTTGCTTGCTTGTCCTAGGTTGTCGATTGTCGCATCTTTCAACTCTAATCCTAAGTCTTCAGTGATGACCGTACCACCAGTCAAGATAGCAATATCTTCTAGCATTGCTTTACGACGGTCACCAAAGCCTGGAGCTTTAACTGCTACAACATTGAATGTTCCGCGGATTTTGTTCAAGACCAATGTTGGTAATGCTTCACCGTCTACATCGTCAGCGATGATCAACAATGGTTTTGATTGTTGTAAGATTTGTTCTAACAATGGCAAGATGTCTTGGATGTTAGAGATTTTTTTGTCAGTGATCAAGATGTATGGATTTTCTAAAGCAGCTTCCATTTTATCATTGTCAGTGACCATGTATTGTGAAAGATAACCGCGATCGAATTGCATTCCTTCTACTACATCTAATTCTGTTTCGATCCCTTTTGATTCTTCGATAGTGATTACACCGTCGTTGCCCACTTTTTCCATAGCGTCTGCGATGTATTTTCCGACTTGTTCACTACCAGAAGACACCGCACCAACTTGTGCAATTGCTTCTTTTGAGTCAACGATGGAAGAAATGTTGTGTAATTCTTCAACAGCAACTTTGGTTGCCATTTCGATTCCGCGACGAATGCCTAATGGATTTGCACCAGCAGTCACGTTTTTTAGACCTTCACGAACGATCGCTTGAGTTAGCAATGTCGCTGTCGTTGTTCCGTCACCGGCAATGTCATTTGTTTTAGAAGCAACTTCAGAAACAAGTTTTGCGCCCATGTTTTCAAAATGATCTTCTAATTCGATTTCTTTAGCGATTGTTACGCCATCATTTGTGATCAATGGTGAACCATAAGATTTTTCTAAAACGACGTTACGACCTTTTGGCCCTAAAGTTACTTTTACTGTATCTGCTAATTTATCTACTCCGCGCAACATTGCTGCACGTGCATCTTCTGCAAATTTGATTTCTTTTGCCATGATTCATTCACCTCAACTGATTTATTTTTTATTCAACTACTGCAATAATGTCTTTTGCAGCAACGATCAAATATTCGTTACCTTCAAATTTCACTTCTGTGCCAGCGTATTTTTCAAACATCACTTGTTCTCCAACGTTGACAGCAACAGGAGCTTTTTCACCGTTTTCTAACGTGCGTCCTTCACCGACTGCAATGACGGTTCCTGTTTGAGGTTTTTCTTTCGCTGCTGATGCAAGCACAATTCCTCCAACAGTTTTTTCTTCTTCTTTTGCGACTTCGATAATCACACGATCACCTAATGGTCTTAACACGATAAATCCCTCCAATTGTTTTGATAGAATTCACATTAGCACTCTCATACATCGAGTGCTAACTCACAAAATTAATATTACTCATTTTCTGTTTTTTTTGCAAGCCTTTTGATTAAATTTATTTTGCTTTTTCTTTTTATTGATTCTCCCTGCAGAAAAACTAAGGAAATTTTTTGTTTCTAATGAGTCAGTAGTCTATAATAGAAAAAAAGGAGTGTGATGATTACATTTATGTCTCTTAAAAAATACGCATTATCGACGATTTTGATTTATGGCGTGGCATTCTTTATCCCAGTCGCTTTTATCTCAACTGGAGCAACGATCCCTGCTACCACGGTTTCATATATCGTCGGAGCAATCTTGATGATCATTCTTTATTTCAAACAAACAGAACCATTGTCGTTTGAACGAAAACAATTGAAAGTATCGGCTATTATCATTTATGGTCTGGCAGGCATCATTGCAGCTATCTTGTTACAAAATGTCGCGGTCTTTATTGAATCCCTTTTTGGCGAAGTGGCTGCCTCAGAAAATACGGAGAGTATCATCAACATCATTCTTCAGAATCCGATTTTTGCGCTTGCTGCAATGGTCGGCGGTCCAATCATGGAAGAATTTGTCTTTCGCCGTGCCCTTGTGGGTATCATTGCCAACTATACAAATATCTGGGTTGGTGTCATCGTCAGTGCTGTCGCCTTTGCCTTCGCTCATAGCGACAATCACTTGCTTGTCTACATTCTATTAGGACTTTTCTTCTCTGGCCTCTATGCGTTGACAGGACGCATCTGGACCTCAATGATCACTCATGTGGGGATGAACACATTAGTCATTATCATCCAATTATTAGTCCATTCAGGCTATATCAAGGTTCCCTAGTCACAAAAAATAAAAAACGATGCTGAAAAATTTCAACATCGTTTTTTTAGCTTTTCTAAAAACTGATTTAAAGAACAACCGAGGCGATTCAACGCATCCGGCATCTATCTTCAAATGCCGAATAATTCTGTCGCTTTGTCTGGATCAGTATCATAAACCTCAAAGGCCTCACCAACACCCAAGTCATGTTCTTTCATCGTATTGACCATCGTTAGGTGGGCTAACTCTTTTAGATTGTTTTCTTTACTCAAATGTCCAAGATAAACGCGCTTCGTGTTATCCGTCAATATATCTGCCATGACTAATGCACCATCTTCATTGGATAAATGTCCACGATCACCAAGAATGCGTTGTTTAAGACTCCAAGGATACGGACCCATCCGCAACATTTCTAAATCATGATTGCTTTCCACTAGGTAGGCGTCGGCTCCTTTGATGATCCCACGAACATGATCACTGCAGTATCCTGTGTCTGTCAACATAACAAACGACTTGCCATCTTTATGAAATCGATAAAACTGTGGTGCTGCCGCATCATGAGAAACACCGAAACTTTCGATATCCATGTCTCCCATCGTCAAGACTTTTCCCATTTCAAAAACATGTTTTTGCTCGACGGCAATATTCCCAATCATATTGTCCATCGCTTGCCACGTTTTTGTATTTGCATAGACATCAAGCTTGTATTTACGCGCTAAGACCCCTACACCATGGATATGATCACGATGTTCATGTGTCACCAGAATCGCATCCAGATCCTCTGGCTTACGTCCAACTTCATCCAATAACGAAGTGATTTTTTTGCCACTCAGTCCTGCGTCCACTAGGATTCGTTTTTTGTTACTTTCGATATATAACGAATTTCCTGAACTTCCGCTAGCTAGAATGCTTACTTGAAAGGCACTTTCCTTCATCATTGTTTCCGTCTTCCTCTCTCTTGCTTTCAACGAATTCCATTATACCTATTTTCTTATGGATTATCTACTTTTTGTACTGCATTATTTGTGATGATTCGATTACTAAAGGCGTTGACCGTTTCGATCAGGATGTTCTCATCTGCATCTGCTTTGACTGCAACAAACCAAGCAGGGATATACACATTTCGATCACCGACAATCAAAATCCTAGTATACGCCAGTTCCGTCCACAATATCTTTGAATGACTCGGCAATTTATTATTCAGATACAATGTATTGACTGCTTCTTTTTCCGAATAAAGCGTCATCTTCTCCCGCAAAGGGGTGATATTGGAAATATGAGTCTGGGTGTACTTAGCAATCTGCAACAGTTTATTTGATGGTTCCAATGTTAGATCGATCCGGCTTGAGCTATCATTAAAGGGAATATTCTCATAGGACTGGCTGGCGACAATACTCGGGTATTCTTGATCTAACAAGGACAGATTTTTCATATAGTGATATTCATCGCCATAGAGAACTTGGTCTTTCCGCTGAAGGTACTCATTAACCGTCTTCTCCGCTTGGGTATCATCACTGATGTAAAAGCCACCAGAAGAGATATGGGTCAACTGTTGCCCTTTCACCGTCGTGGCTTCGAGTAATCGTTTGTCCCCTTGCGCTTCTCTCAAAGCTGCCGCCAAATCGGTTTGTTCGCCGCTTAAATAGTACCCGCTTAAATAATCATCAGAAAGTTCTCCCGAGTATTTGATATCTTCTGAGGCCAGCCGTTGTTCGATCGGGATCGTCTGATTCGACTGCAGGACATTTTGCTGTTCACTGCGGGCTTCACTGTAGATGTTGAATAAGAACACATTCAACCCCAAAAACGCTAGGAAAAAAATCCATTCGATTCGTTTGAAATCCAATCAAACTCCCCCCGTTTCTGTCAATTTAGCCATTAAATCTTGATAATTGAACCATTTGTTTTCGTATTTGACATACCATGTTGGGGTCAAATCCACCACCGAGGCTCCTTTGATATCTCCCCACTGATAGCCAACAATAATCTGTTGTAGTTGATCGGCTTCTGCTCCTGCCGAAAGCAAGTCATCACGAACAGTCAAACTAGATGGCAATTCGACTTCCGTTTCAGAAGGGATTGGTACCTGGATAGCATTCAAGCTGGATTCGATTGCCATTTCACGATTACCTAATTGACCACTATTGGAGAAGGTCACTTTCATCAACCCTTGGGCCCCACTACTAAAAACTGGATATCCTTCTACAAAGATCCGATAATCTAACTGATTGCTCAAACGGTCAAAAAAGCGAATCGTTCCAAAGTTGTTGCCTAAACGACGAATGTAGTCTGCACTTTGCATAAATAGATCCGTTTCTTCACTTTCCGACACAGTCGTTTCAAATTTGACTACTTGATCGTCATGCAAGACCGCCATGTTTTGACCACCTTCATAATAGTACGTATCGACACTATCATCATTTACTTTGACGTCTTTAGGCGAAGTAAAGAATGCTTCACGGAAGAGATTTGCTGACTGCAAAGAGGACACATAGCTATACTTTTTCAGTTTGATGGTATCTTTTGTATAAAACTGGTTGCTTTTGCCAGAATCTTCTTTGCGCATTGCTGTCCAATCTCTTGGATTATCCTTCAAAATCTGATTGACATCATTTTTATCCCAATCAATCGTTCCTTCAATGATTCGCGTTTCTTCCAAATTCACAAATTGGATTTTATTGTTTTTCAAATCAATTTGAATCCGAGAGAAAGCCATTTTATTGGCAGAACTATCCCCTACAGACAAATCAATAGCAAAAGTCTCAGCATAATCATTCAATAAGAATGGGGTATAATACGCCAATGTTATCCCATCATCCAACGTTGCCGCTTCCGAAAAAGATTTGGCATCATATTTTTGCAATGTAAGGTCACTGACTTTGGAATCACTGAGCACGCTTTGAATCTCACGAATCAACGTCTCAGAATTGGTTTCTTTGATTTCATCTTGTTGGATCCAAGTTAAATACAATGGCAAAAATAAATCACTTTTTTGTTTGTAGGTCTGAATACTGGTGTTCACGGTATCTGTTCCTTGTTCAATTGAGCGATCATAACCAGTAGGGTTCAACCAAATCATGTAGGAAAAATAAAAGCTCAGAGCAACCATGATGATCAAACCTAGCCGAATCACTTTTTCTGAAACTTTCATTCCCACCAATCCTCCTCATACGGTTCATATGGCAACATGATATAAAATGTTGAACCGCGGTTTTCTCGGCTTTCTGCCCAAATGGCTCCCCCATGAGATTTGATCACTTCGCGAGAGATGGCTAACCCTAAACCAGTTCCCCCTTGTTGGCGAGCCCGGGCTTTGTCTACGCGGTAAAACCGGTCAAAGATTTTGGTGAGATCTTTTTTAGGGATTCCCAAGCCTTGATCATTGATGCTCAAAACAATGTTGTTATGAGTTTCCATCAATTTGACTGTGATCACACCCCCATCTGGTGAATATTTGATGGCATTGTTCATGATGTTATCGATTACTTGGATCATTTTATCTGTATCCACTTCGACCCAAAGTTCACGTTTGGTAAATTCACGGCGAATCACGTATTTCTTGTTCTCATTGGTCACCATCATATCAAATCGATCCAACACAAAGCTGACCAACTCATTGAAATTGATGTATTCCAATTGAAGCTGCGCATTGCCACTATCCATTCGAGAGAGACTCAGCAGATCATTGATCATCCGAATCATCCGATCGGTTTCATCAAGTGTCACTTTCAAAAAGTTCGGTGCAATTTCCGGATCTTGCCAAGCGCCTTCGCTCAATGCTTCAATATAGCTGCGCATACTGGTCAACGGTGTCCGCAATTCATGAGAGACATTGGATACAAATTCTCGCCGTTCTTGTTCATTTTTCTCTTGTTCTGTGACATCATGCATAACAGCAACTAAGCCAGAAATAAATCCGGATTCACGACGAATCATTGAAAAGTCGATTCGTAAAATCAAATTCGTTCCAACGATGTCATTGTTGGGCCGTTCAATCAGCATTTCATCTGGACTCTCTAACAGTTTACGCAAGGTGTATTCTTCATCAATTTGGAGCAGAGTCAGAATCGATTGTCCCACTGCTTCTTCTGATGTGACATTCAATAACGACATCGCCATCTCATTGATCGTAATGACCTTGCCCCGACGGTCCGTTGCCACAACCCCATCAGTCATGTGAGAGAGGACACTGTCTAGTCGATTTCGCTCCGATTCCATGGCTTCTTGCGTTTCCTCGATACGTTCCCCTAACTGATTGAAGGTTTCAGCCAACTGGCCCAGTTCATCTTGGCCATGAACAGCTACTTTACGACTATAATCTCCTTTGGCAATCCGAATCGCCTGCTCTCGCATTTCACCAATCGGTTGAGTGATCGAACGAGAGACTAGCAATGCCACAATAATCGAGATTCCAGCCGCAATCAAAGACGCCGTCACAAAAATCACGGCAGTATCACTGACTTCACTGTATTTCTGTTCAAGATTGCTCCTCAAATACAACGTTCCTAGAACCGTATCTCCTATCGGTGACTGGATCGATTGAACGATATTGTACACACGCTGTCCTGACGACTCATCGTATAAGACCTCGCTACGGTTGGTATCATAGTCTCGGTAGTCATTTTTTTCACCCACCGATCCTCGATCATTGATATTGGTCGTCGCCCGAATGATTCCTTGTTCATCAACGACACGCATCTCTAAAATCTCAGAAGAGTTGGTACTAGAAAGGATCCGATTCAAAGAAGAATTCATCGCATCCCAGTCAAGACTATCTTCTGCATCCATCCGACTAAGTTCTGAACCTAGAGTAACGACCAGCGTGCTTGCTCTTGCCTCCATGTCGCGCTTAAAGGCGTCGATCGTTGTCTTCTCTAATTCACGAATAAAATACGCCCCGATAATCTGGATCGAAATCAATAAGATCAAGATAAAAGTCAGGGCGATTTTGAAGTTCACTGATCGAAAAAAGCGAACCTTATTTTTCATAGCTTATTCCTGTTCAGGGTTCCGCAAGTAGTAGCCGACTCCGCGACGAGTGACTAAATAATTCGGATGACTTGGACTATCTTCAATTTTTTCCCGCAAACGGCGAACCGTAACGTCAACGGTCCGAACATCGCCGAAGTAATCATACCCCCAGACAGTTTGTAACAAATGTTCTCGCGTCATCACTTGACCTAAATGTTTGGCTAAGTAGTGCATTAGCTCAAACTCCCGATGGGTCAATTCGATGGCATCGCCATTTTTCGTTACCATGTAGGCATCTGGGTGGATCGTCAAATCGCCAATCGTAAGTTCTGCATTTGGCGCTTCTTCCGCTTCTTTCGCTGAAGCAGAGCCCCGACGCAGATTAGCTTTGACACGAGCCACCAATTCACGGTTGGAAAATGGTTTCGTCACATAATCATCTGCACCCAATTCCAAGCCTAACACTTTGTCGATTTCAGAATCTTTGGCTGTGACCATAATGATTGGCATATCGTGATTTTTTCGAACTTCACGAGCCACTTCTAAGCCGTCCATTTTCGGCAGCATCAAATCCAGCAAAATCAGATCCGGTTCTACCTCTGCCACTTTTTCTAATGCTTCTTCACCATCATAAGCTGTATATACTTCGTAACCTTCTTTTGTCAAATTGAACTTGACGATGTCCGAGATCGGCTTTTCATCGTCCACGACTAGGATCTTTTTCAAGAAATGTCACCTCATTTTTTATTCTTTCCTACTTATTATACATGATTTAAGGTGCGTTTTCACCTTTCCACAAATCTTGGCGCCTATCTATGCGTATTCTTAAGAAAATCCTGCGAACCTAGACTTCCTACGTAATCCTCTAAAGAACTTTTTTAACGCTCCTACAAATCAAGTGTAGCTGAAGGGACTGGAATAATATTCTCTCTTTCATGGTTGATTCATCATTCATTCTTGAATATTTACTTTTAATTTCACGCTTTCAGCTAAATGCTTAGCAAGTAACCCTTCAACATAAGTATCTTCTACATATTGCCATTCGAATCATGTGAAAATCAGTTTCTCTATTCCCCTGTGCTTGTAGTAGTGCGAAACAATAGAAAATTTATAGCACTAAAGCAAAAAAGCGTCTCCTAACCGTGAGGCAAGGGAGCGCCTTTTTATGCTAGTTGCGACTTTTGGTATGTGAGTGGCATAGCAATAAAGAGCGAACCGCTTAAATAGTTCACTGATTTCTACTGCTGCTCGTGTATTGCGGTCGTTTCGATCACGTTAGTAACTCCGATTATGCCTCCAGACTTCAGACCAGCTGACAGCTGATTAAACTTTGACTGATCTCGTTTCGTATCTATAAATTTTTCTGAAAAAATATTCTTCTCTACACCCTTTTCAAGCAACTGTCTGATTTGTTCTATTGCATTTTGAGAAACAGTTGAGACAGATTTTTATCATTGCCTCATCTGCTCTTACAAATCATCTATCGTATACTCAGAGTACCCCTCATAGAAATAGCTGACATCGATGCCTTTCATATATAACTCACGGTCGTCAATTTTATCAGTCAAGGCATTAAATATTAAATACCGTATTTCCAAATCGTTTATTGGACTGCGCTCCATTGCAGAAAGGTAGTCTTCTTTATCGATTAAGTTCCAATCGACAACTCTTTGCAATTCTTCCTTTAAAATGAGATCCAACCAAATTCTAGCGCTCCGTCCATTTCCTTCACGAAACGGGTGAGCGATATTCATTTCCACATATTTCTTGATGATCTCTTCAAAAGAAGTTTGCGGCATTTGATCAATATACTTTAACGAATGTTCCAGGTACATGACCGGTGCGAAACGAAAATTTCCTTTTGCGATATTGACCGTCCGAATTTTTCCTGCAAAATCGTAAATTTCTGAAAAGAGAAAATCATGAATGTCAGATAAGCCTTTAAACGTGCCGACTTCGATTTCATTTATTTTTCCTGAATCATATAATTCCTTCGCCTTTTGCTTGCTAAGTTTTTCTTCAGCCTTGGCCAACTCAACTTGATTGGTTAAACCCAATTTATTCTCTAAAATCATGCAAAATCTCCTTAACTTTTCAACATAAGTTTATGAAACACTTGCAAGCCTATTATATCGCGATTCAGTATCTGTGTCACAAATTATTAAGTTTTGACTCATCAAAAAATTGTCCAACTATTCGTAAATCTAGTTTTAAATACGCAGGGATTTATTCACAAGTTGATGGTCAAAAGTCAAAAAAGAGTGTCTAGAAAAATTTCGTTTTTTGAACAGAAATCCCTCGATAGAAATCGTTTTCAAAACATTGGAAATAGTATAGAATTAGTTAGACGATGAACATGAAAGGAGACTTATATGGGCAGACCAACATTTTTTGTTAAATAATTTTAAACTATTTAACAAGGAGAAAAATTTATGAGCTTAATAACAGTAAAACATTCAAATGCAATTGAAAAAAATGAGCTCAATCGCATTTTTGAAGAAGCAAAACCACATTTTAACAAGTTGGAAGGCCGTGACCCCTTACCTCCACTAATTAATATTGAGCGTATCATCCCTGAGCTTTCAAATAATGATTGCCATTGTCTGAGCATTTTTTATTTAAATACGGTAATTGGGTATTTATGGGTATTCGATGACTCTCTGTCCAGCATATATATTCTTCACTTTTATATAAGTGAGAAATATAGAAACCGTGGATTTGGTAAACTTGCAGTAAAAGAATTGGCGAAACGTTATGCTGAAAAACAACTAAAAAAAGCTGAACTTGTTGTCTCGGCCAATAACTACGTCGGTTTAAAATTTTGGAAATCTATGGGTTTCGATAAAATAATAAACATTTATGCCGTGGATCAAGTGGGAACAAACTCTATTGAAATTGAACTTCAAAAACAATTTAAAAATGAACCTGAAGAATGGATTCACTTACTTCCAGTGGATGAAAAGAATTCTTTCTTAGGAAATAAGGTAGCTGTTACTAGTGAACAACTACGTTCAAATTTAGTGTTAGCAATTCCTGAAGCAATTCAAGTTGCTTTTGGTAATGAATATTCCGAACCTTATTTTATTTGTTTGAATAATGAAGTTATTGGCTACACTGCTCTTGTTTTTGATCAAACGATTCCCAATGAAGAAGATCGATATTGGCTATGGCAATTTACCATTGATAAATCGTATCAAAATAAAGGATATGGTACAAGAGCATTGGAAATCGTTATTGAGAAATTTAGAAATAGAGCTGTTCCTATCATTACTTTGTCAACAAAATCAGATAACGAGAGCGCATTACGTTTATATAAGAAATTTGGATTTAAGTTGACTGATGAGATGAATGGGGATGAAGTTATTTTAAAGAAGCATATTCGTTAGCATAAAGAATCAATCCCTTATTTGTTGGGGGGTGATCCTTTTTTTATAATTAAAGGAGTTATTTTTATAAATACCCGAGATCACAGATTTTTTTACCAGCAAACTATGAACGCTTGGGACTGTGACATAAGTCATCGTCCAACAAGTGAAACCAATAATATTCTGTTGCTATGATAGATTTCACTGACTTTTGCAACAAGGAGCCACTGCATCGCAGGAGAAACACTATATACTGTTCGGATAGTGTTACTTGTAGGAGATTTATGGCACAGCCCCTAAGGCAAGTTACCGACGGAATCATTTTTTTCTGCTGAATCTGGAGTAGTGTTACCTCCAATGATAAATAAAAGCCTCATAAATACGAAGGTCTAAGATTTTCAGCCCCTCACTCATTAACCATATAGCTAAACCTAGCAATGTGTTCCTTGTTTAAAAATAATTTTTCCATAATTTTCTCCCAGTTTTTGAGCAAATGTTTTCAGTCAACTTTCAGAGAGAAATTTTGTAACCTCAAAATCAAACTACATCTCTGATAAGCGAGTTTATTTTCAAAAGCTTTACAAACTCCGCATCCATATTCTTCACACAAGATAATTGATTCAATTATCCGATGCGCTTCAGTTTCAGTAAATCAACCTATTTTTTTGCGTAAAGATTTAACGTTCCTACTTAGCAGAACATTTAGCCCTTTTACAAAAAAGAGACTGAAAGTTAACATCTAACTTTCAGCCGCTCCTTTAGTTGTTCATGACTCTTTTGCTTATTCCTATCGCCATCACACAGCCATTAGGCTAATAGTTGCACTCCGACTCCTAGTAAACCTGGTCCTGTATGCACAACTAGTGCGGGAGATATCTGTCCGAAGAAAATTTCTTTCACCTGAGGAAATTCTTGTTCAAGACGAATTTTCATTTCTTTGGCTTCTGCTAACGCATCTCCTTGGGCGACGGCTAAGCGAAATTGTTTGTGATTTCCAATGTATTGTTTCACCAATTCAACGGTTTTATCCAAACTCTTTTTCCGTCCTCTTGATTTAGCTACTGTATAATAAATCCCTTCCTCATTACAAGAGATGATTGGGTTCAATTTCAAGGCATTTCCGAGAATCGAAGCGACCAGCCCAATCCTGCCACCTTTTTGTAAATATTCTAATGTTGCTACATTGAAAAAGACTTTATTGCGAGCAACTTCTTGTAAAAGCTGGTCTTTGAGGTTTTGCCATGTACTTCCAGCAGCTAACAATTCTGCCGCTCGAATGGCTTGCAACCCTGCACCAATTCCAATATTTTTCGTATCCAGAACAAAAATATCTAAGTCCGACTGCTGTTCTCCCATCAAGCGAACCACATTGTATGTTCCGCTCAAACCACTAGAGATGGTAATGGCTAACACTTTTTCATAACCGTCGGTTTTTATTTGCTCAAATATTTTATTGATGGCTTCTCCATCTGGCAGTGAGGTACTGGGAATCTCTTGCGGCAATCGTTGATAGATTTCTTCTGCTGTAATATCTACTTTATCGGTATACGTGCGATCTTTATAGATGATTTGTAATGGCAGCATATACATACCATATTGTGACATGATTTCTGCCGGGACATCGGTTCCAGAGTCAACAAGCAGAGCAATTTTCTCTTTATTCATAAGATTCTCCTTTGTGGGTTTCTAAGTAATTTATTTCTAATTCAATCGTTTTTTCTGCCAATAATTTATTTGCAAAAGAACGGGTGGCCCCTTTGATGGCAACCAACTCTACTGGAATAGGCTCCGTAGCAGCCGATTCTTGAGAACCAGCTGCTTCTTGGCAGACCGTCCAAATCGCCTTTTCCTGTTCTTCACAAAATAAATTGTAGGCATTGCGTATCCCGACTACTTTTCCTTGAAATAAAATACCTGTTTTGATTTCCGGGATCGTCAATACCTGTTTTAACATTGTGATGGCAATCAGAAATGCCAAATGTTTTTGGTTGTATCGTTTCTTCTCTGGGGGCGGAATCATTCCTTTTTTGACGTAATTATTGACCATCGATGAAGTCAGCAGTGGGTGTTTGTCCGACTGTATCACTGGCGATAAATACTGATCCACCAAAGTAATCACTTGATCCATATACAATTCTAACGTCGGCAGTTCTTCCCACCGGGGCAAATGAAAGGAGCTTAGTGATTCGCTCCAAGAAAATAAATCTGACCGTAATTTTTCCATGACCTTCTCCATTTTGAATAATAGAATATTTGTTTACCAGAAACCACTTATCTAGTTTTGATAACTAGGTAAATTTTATCATAGATTTTAGATCAATTGTAGTAATCTACTCAAAATTTAAGAAAACCTAGCATTTCCTACTGGAAAACTCCTGCGTCTTGAAAAAGATAAAAAAAAACAAGTTTTTTTAACAGAACGATTGATTTTTAAAAGTCGGAGTGCTAAGATAATAAAGTAATTTTGTTATGGGCCGTTAGCTCAGTTGGTAGAGCAGCTGACTCTTAATCAGCGGGTCGCGGGTTCGAGCCCCTCACGGCCCATTGGGTGCCAAACCCACGCCACATAAGGTTTCTTGGCTACTTCGGTAGTTTAGAAAAGAGACCTTGATGTGGCATTTTTTTATTTTGTGGGTATACGTTGTGGGTATATAAATTTGTTTTCTTTTATTTAATAACGAAATTGTCTGGTTTGAAGAGTGATGCTCTTCAGATTTTTTTGTTTCCTTAATCCTTTCAATCAAAGCTGTAAAAAACGCTTTAAATCCCCTGCATAAAAATGTATGTTTGCCTCAGAAGTTGTGGGATTTTGGCTGGGGAAAGCAGATTCTCTGGTTTTCTTAGTGCATTTGCGCTGGTGTGGCATTGCTCGACCGTTAAACGATAACCTACATAAAAGGGTTACTGACAATAGCTTTACGAAGAGCATCAACGAGTGATTTGGCTAATGACTGATAGTTTTATTGTTGGACTTGTGCCGCTGGTTATTCCGCAGTTGCTACGGTTCTTCAATTTTCCATATTTTGAGACTCCCTTTAGGTGCTTCTATCTAAAAAAAGTATTCGATTCTTACTTATTAATCCTACAGTTACGTAAGGATTCTCGAACTATAAAAAAGCGCCAGAAATGACGACGTTCATTTCTGGCGCTTTTAGACATTGGTCACGACTCCATTATTCAGCTGGGACTAATCTAAATGCATCGGTTACTTTGTATTTCAGTGTTTTTCCACTTTCATCAATATAACCCTTTTTCAAGTTTCCTGGGTAAACACTTACTTTGCCATTATCGGACACTCCCTCTTGATGGGTAATGGTCAAAATATCCCCTGGTTTAACTTCGATTTGACTGATGCTTCTTGAACTGCCTGATTTATCAATTCCTTTGTTAAAAATACATTCATTGCCTCTTTGTAATTTGACTGAGACATAAGGTGGCTCTTCAGTAGTTGTAGTTCTGGCATTGAAGAAATCACACAAATATAGCCCCGCTTGGGTATCATCATAGTTGGTAATTAATTTGAGGCTTGCTAAATGTGCATTGGCATTCTTCTTGAAATCCCAGTGGATCAAATGTCCTTTGGCATATTTATTGAAGTGTTGCAGGTTATATGCTTTTTGTGTACTATTACCCAATGCTAAAATCTCATTCTCAACATCTGTTAACTCTTGAGAAGTCACACTACTTTTCAGGTTAGTATATTTACTATCAACAGTAAATAAATCTTTTACACTTTGAATCAATTGATCATTCTGTGTTGGAGTATTCGATAATGTCCATACTACTTTAGTATCAAGGGTTTGTGCAGCTACTTTGCTGGCATCCGGAATACTTATAGTGACATCTCCAAGATCTAAATCATAAACTCCGTTGATAAATTGATCTTTTACAGTATACATGACCGGTGTATCCGTCATTGTAATCGTCAGATTCTTTTGCCCGGTTACTTCATTATGGCCTTCTTTTTTCAGCTGTTCTGTTAACTGGTCCGGTTGAAAATCCTCAGTGCCATCGTTGATATTTCTTCTGACAACATTATCGCTAGACATAGGCATATTCAGCCGCATACCTTCATTGGTTTGACCAATGCCACTTTGTAGTTTAGCAAACAAAGTCCATTCACTTGTTGTCTCGCGACGTTTATCTTTTACACCAACATTAAATGTTTTTTCTCCATTTGTTTGGCGCTCGTCCTTATGGTTGTCTTTTAATGCTTTGATTGTTTGTGTTTTGATATCATCATTCAATTTGACCGTCCCAAAATCAAAGGCATCCGGGATATACGCAATGCCAAAATAACTGTCACCAATCTCTGTTCGTTTATTTAACTCACTAGGCGGATTCGGATTAAATCCACCATTTTCTGATAGTCCTAAAGATCCTTGCAGAGGCGTGCTTTCTGTATTAGGACTAGCTTCTGCGTTTTCGGTTTCTGCAGCAGAAACAATTCCACCAGAACCTAGTACTACTAAACTACTTAATGTAATAGTCTTTAATAGTACTTTTTTTACATTCATTCTACTCATCCTTTCTTTTGAACTATTTTCTCTAGTATTATTATATTTCATCATAAAAAGTTCTTTTCTTGATTTTTATAAATAAAGCAATCAGCTATTAAAAAAAGCAAAATCTGAGCTTTAGTTAAGTTTGAATATATTTCCCCATATCTGTGGAAAATTCTTGAGGGCTAAACAAAAAAGTATTTGTAACAGAGCTGTTCCATATGTATTCCCTACAACCCCACACAAAAAAAGAGCTTACGTTGTTTTATTAGATACATTGAGCAAATCACAATCCTGCAAATTTATCCTCTCGGCGATAAGTAAAGCCTCTTTTCCAACAGAAGAAAAAGCCACCCGTGAAAACGGATGGCTCAATCGATTCTTCAAGAAATGGTTAGTTCTTTTGCCATTTTGCTTGGTATTCTTTATTTAGTAAGTCTAGCACGCCACTATTCGCTTTTCCGACAGATTTTTCTGTCCAGCCCATAAATTTGTAGCCAGCTCTTGTTGGTGTATTGCTATTTTTGAAGGCATTAAATTGAGCTAAATCAATTTTATCTGGTGTCACAGCACAGCGTTCAAAATAGCTCTTTTCTGCTTTTCCATCAGCAAAGACACCGCCATTTGCATTTAATTTAGGTGTAGCGTAAGGTACTCGTCCAACATAGTTGAATTTCAAAAGCTGAGGATCATTGGTAGTGATCAGCAATGATTTTCCTTTAGGCATGTTGTCAAAAATCCCAAATTTATTCAATTCGTAAACTGCAGACATACTAAAGTTATCCAAGCGAATCACACTTGCTCCGCATCCTGCAAACATGAATTCCATCGTATTTAACTTTGGTGTATAAAAATTGTTAATATCTAAATATTCGAGTGAACGACAATCATAGAACATTTGTTGCATTTCTCTTACATTTCTAGTGTCCCAATTCGTTAAATCCACACTAGATAGTTGCTCACATTGCGAAAACATATAAGCCATATTCGTAACATTTGCTGTATTTAAGTTAGCTAGGTTGACTGTTTTTAATTTTTTCGCAAAGGCAAATAGTGAATTAAAGTTTGTCATCCGTGAAGTATCCAGCCCGCGACCATCAAAATGTTCCAAGTTGCTAAAGCTTTCGAAGGTTAGCCTCGTATTATATTTTTTCACTTGTTTTTGGCTATTCCAATCAACACTTACATATCCTGGAATAACTTTCTTGCCATTTTCTTCTACAAAACTGATACTTTTTACTTGTGTCGGAGTAATATTGGAGCATTCTAATATTCCGATTAAATCATCTAAGTTGATCATTGTTTGTTTTCCAGAAACTTCACCTGGAATTTTGATGTTTTCTGGATTCCCTACATAAAGAATCAACTCTGCAACATTCGATTCTTCTTGGATGCCATAAATCCAGCCATCTTTGACACCCACGCTACTTCCATTGGCACTTCTTTGTTTAGCAAAATTTCCCTTCGTTACTTTTTCAATCTGTTGAGAATATTGGTCTAAACTATCTGTTTCTTGTGCTTCTGCCTTATACCCCAATGAAAAAAGCATCAAAGGAGCTACTAACATAAACGATGTAATTTTTTTCAACTTCCTAAGTTCCTTTCTTTAATGAGATTTGTTTCAATGTAATGACTATCAGATTCATAACTATCAGAATGAATTTACGCCATAGCCTGTCCTCCTTTTAGAGTAAAATGATTGAGCATTGACATAAAAATATAATATAGGAACGCTAACTATTATTT
>NZ_JALAHI010000056.1 GCF_022711995.1 Enterococcus sp. | reverse complement strand
CGTTGCTCGGTCAGACTTTCGTCCATTGCCGAAGATTCCCTACTGCTGCCTCCCGTAGGAGTCTGGGCCGTGTCTCAGTCCCAGTGTGGCCGATCACCCTCTCAGGTCGGCTATGCATCATGGCCTTGGTGAGCCGTTACCTCACCAACTAGCTAATGCACCGCGGGTCCATCCATCAGTGACACCCGAAAGCGTCTTTCAAATCAACACCATGCGGTGTCGACTGTTATGCGGTATTAGCACCTGTTTCCAAGTGTTATCCCCCTCTGATGGGCAGGTTACCCACGTGTTACTCACCCGTCCGCCACTCCTCTTTTCAAGTGAGTGCAAGCACTCGGTAGAAAAGAAGCGTTCGACTTGCATGTATTAGGCACGCCGCCAGCGTTCGTCCTGAGCCAGGATCAATCTCTCATAATAAAAGTTGAACACGATCTTGCGATCGTTAAGCTCATTTGTTTGCTAGCATATTGCTTCGCTTGTTAAAAATTGTTGTTTGTTTTCACCGTTGTGAAAACAACCTACACATTTGGTTCGTCTTACTTTGTTCAGCTTTCAAAGGTCTACGTTGTTACCTCGCAGCAACTTTTATATCATATCAAATCTTCAATTTGATGTCAACACTTTTTTTAAAAAAGTTTCAAAGTTTTTTCTGCTTGGCGTTGTCGTTTGTTTCAGCGACAACTTCATTAGTTTATCAGGTTGTTTGTTATTTGTCAACAACTTTCTTCCTGATTTTTCAAGTTTTTTTAAAACTTGATTTGTTATTCTATTTCAGTCGTTTCAGCGTTTTTGTTGCTCGCCTTGCGACATGTAATAATATACCAAGTTTCGGCGCGCAGGTCAATCAAAAATTGCATTTTTTTTGAAGTTTTTTTCGTTACCGATTGTTTTATTCCTTTTGCTCTTTATCGTTCGTTTTCTAACCTCTCGAGAATGGATTTCGACTGTTTTCCAGCCTGTTTCTTTACAAATAAAAAAACTGTCTATCGACTATGATAGACAGTTAAACTGTATTTATCTCATTGTTGGGAATAGTAATACATCACGAATTGATTGTGCATCCGTTAAAAGCATTACTAAGCGATCGATCCCGATGCCTAAACCACCGGTCGGCGGTAATCCATACTCTAACGCTTCAATAAAGTCTTCATCAACACCGTGAGCTTCATCGTTTCCTTGCTCACGTTCTTTTTCTTGTCCTTCGAAACGTTCACGCTGATCGATCGGATCATTCAACTCAGTGAACGCATTTGCGAATTCTTTTCCTACTATAAATAATTCAAAGCGGTCAGTGAATCGTCCATCTTCTGGATTTTTCTTCGCTAATGGAGAAACTTCAACTGGATGTCCATAAACAAATGTTGGCTGTTGCAACGTTTCTTCCACAAACGTTTCGAAGAATTCATTTAAAATGTGCCCTACTGCCATATTATCATTGATTTCTACGTTATGCTTTTTAGCCAAATCACGTGCTTCTTCAACTGACATTTCTTGCCAGAAGTCTACACCTGTCTGTTCCTTAATGGCATCAACCATATGAACACGTTTGAATTCAGAACCTAAATCTACTTGTTTCCCATCATAGGTAATAGTCGATGTACCTAATACTTTTTCAGCGGCATTACGAATGATTCCTTCTGTTAGATCCATTACATCTTTATAATCTGTATATGCTGTATAAGCCTCTAACATTGTAAACTCAGGATTATGCGTTGTATCGATTCCTTCATTACGGAAAACACGGCCGATTTCATAGACTTTTTCCATGCCACCTACGATCAGACGTTTTAAATGTAATTCCAGTGCAATTCGTAAATATAGATCCATATCCAAAGCATTATGATGGGTGATAAACGGTCTTGCAGTTGCACCACCGGCATCATTGTGTAAAACAGGCGTTTCCACTTCTACATAACCATTGCTGTCTAAGTAGCGACGAATTTCACTAATGATTTGACTACGCTTCATGAAACGATCAAAACTATCTTTGTTACTGATCAAATCAAGGTAACGTTGACGATAACGTTGTTCGATATTCGTCAAGCCATGATATTTATCAGGTAATGGGCGTAATGCTTTAGTTAGTAGGACGATCGTTTTCGCCTTAACAGTCACTTCTCCCGTATCAGTTTTCATGATTTGTCCAGTGACACCAAAGAAATCTCCAAGGTCAGCGTGCTTGAATAGCTCATACGCTTCATCCCCTACTTGGTCTTTGCGCACGTAGATTTGGATTTGGCCTTCGCGGTCTTGTAAGTGAGCAAATCCAGCCTTACCTTTTCCACGCTTTGTCATCATACGACCAGCAACACTTGCTGATAAGTCCAATTCATTTAATTCTTCTTTTGAGTTTTGGTCATATTGTTCATGTAACTCCCTTGAATTATGTGTACGGTCAAAACGTTTACCAAAGGGATCGATCCCTTCTTCACGTAAGTTTTCCATTTTTTCACGACGCACAAGCATTTGATCATTTAGATCGTCTAAGTGCGCTTGTTGTTCATCTGCCACTTTATTTCCTCCATTCTGAAATCACATACCATTATAATGCCACACTAAAACGAAAAAAAGCAAGCTGAACTTTGGATTCTGCCTGCTTTTTTTATTAGATTGTTTCCATTGTCTCTTTTTCTGCATATTTTTCTGCTTTTTCTACAAATGCATCTAACAAATCGATCATATCCTGCTGTGTCTCCGCTTGATTGATCGCAGCTTTTACTTTCGCTGCACGAGGGATTCCTTTTAAATAGTAGGCAGCATGCTGACGAAATTCTCTTGTGGCAATACTTTCCCCTTTTAGGTCTACCAAACGTGTTAAATGAAGTTTCGCTGTTTCGATTTTTTCAAAGGGACTTGGCTCAGGTATCAATACACCCGTTTCAAGATATTCTTTCGTACGTTGGATCATCCAAGGATTGCCTAAAGCTGCTCTGCCGATCATCACACCATCAGCACCCACATATTCGATCATTCGTTTTGCATCTTCCGGGGTTTTAACATCACCATTGCCCATAAAAGGAATCGTTAGATGACGTTTCACTTCTTTCAGCACTTCCCAATTGGCTTTCCCTTCGTACATTTGTACGCGAGTTCGTCCATGCATTGCGATAGCAGAAGCCCCTGCTTTTTCAGCAGCTAGTGCATTCTCTACAGCAAATAAGTGCTCATCATCCCAGCCGGTCCGCATTTTAACTGTTACAGGCAAAGAAACTGCTGAAGAAACGGCTTCAACCATTTCATAAACTTTATTTGGATCTAACAGCCATTTTGCACCTGCTTCAGCTTTGATGACTTTGTTGACTGGACAGCCCATATTGATATCGATGATCGCAGCTTTCGTATTTTCCTCAACAAATTTTGCTGCTTCAACAAGATTTTCTTTATTGCCGCCGAAAATCTGAACACTCAATGGGTATTCTCGCTCATCGATATAAAGCATCTCTAATGTCTTTTTATTTCTGTGCTGGATTCCTTTATCACTGATCATTTCACAAACAACTAATCCAGCACCAAATTCTTTCACAGTTACACGAAAAGCTGCATTGCTGATGCCCGCCATTGGTGCAACAACAACTCGATTGGGTATCTCAATATCGCCTATTTTCCACATCAAGCTTTCCCCCTATTTATTTCGAGTATTTTTGATTGCTTCATCCCTCAACGCGATCAAGTCTTCTTCACTATAATGGTACTTATTCCCGCAGAACTGACAAACTGCTTCTGCTCCATGATCTTCTTCGATCATAGCATTGATTTCATCAAGCCCTACAGCAATAATTGCTGTTCCAAACTTTTCTTTTGAGCAGTTACATTTGAATTGAACGGGCATTTTTTCTAAAATTTCGATCTCGTCTTTCCCTAATAGACGTTCTAAAATCCCTTCAGGAGATTCACCTTCATCGATCAAACGAGAGATCATCGGCACTTCCTGCAGACGCTGTTCAATAAAATCGATTGTCTTTTCATCTGCTCCCGGCATCACCTGAATCATAAAGCCACCAGCAGCTCTAACGTGTTCATCCGTATCAACTAAAACACTTAGACCGATGGCTGAGGGAATTTGTTCTGAAACAGCCATAAAATAAGTAAAGTCTTCGCCGATTTCACCAGAAACGATCGGTGTTTGCCCTGAGAAAGTTTCTTTCAAGCCTAAATCTTTGATCACAGTAAAGACACCTTCTGTCCCCACTGCTCCGCGAACATCGATTTTTCCGCTTTCATTAAGTGTTAAGCTGACATGCGGGTTCTTGATATAGCCTTTGGTATTTCCACTGCCGTCACTATCAACAACAATGCTTCCTGCCGGACCATTCCCTTGAACTTTGACCGTCAACTTATCTTCACCTTTTAGCGTTGCACCTAATAAGAGTGCCCCAACCATCGTTCTGCCTAATGCCGCAGTCGATGAGCTCCATGTATCATGACGTTCTTGTGCTTCTGAAATTGTATTTGTTGCGCAAACAGCATAAGCGCGAATCGATCCTTCATAGCATAATGCTTTTACTAAGTAATCTTCCATTTTATTTACCTCTTCTCACTTGAGACTTTATCTGACTCATTATCAGATAATACTAGGATTTCACTATTTTTTCAACTAAAGAATTTTGATAGGCTGCTTAATGATTGACAGTTTCAGGTACCTTGCGTTATTATGTACCTGTACTTAGTAATACATTGTACCTAGAAGAGTATGCATGAACGGAAGTGATCAAATGGATAAGTTAAGTGAGATGCTAAAAGGTATTTTAGAGGGCATGATGCTTCAAATCATGAGCGAAAATGAAGTCTATGGATACGAAATTGTTCGAAGATTGACAGCCATGGGATTTGCCGGAATGACAGAAGGAACGGTCTATACAATACTTTTGAGACTCGAACGCAATAAAATGGTTACTGTAACAAAAAAGCCATCTGAGCTGGGACCTCCTAGAAAATTTTATACGCTAAATGATAATGGAAAACAAGAACTCGCTGATTTTTGGGAACGATGGCAATTTTTATCAGATCGAGTGACAACCTTGAAAAACGGAAGGAGCAACCAACATGACCATCAATCATGAGACACAACAAAAAATCAAACAATTTGCTAAAGAGCAATCAACACTTTATTTGGACGATGCTGAAATGACTTATATGGAAAAATTACGTCGCAAAGCTGGCAAAAGCCGTGAAAAAATTGGTACAAAAATATCCAGATTCAAAAATACCTCTGATAAAAGCCGTGAAATGCAAGATGATATGATCCTATATATGAATGACTATATCAGCGATTTGATCGCTAATGGAATGAGCGAAGAGGAAGCATTTGAAAAAGCCAGTGGTGCTCTTCGTTTTTCAAGTCAAACAGATCAATCCGATGAACTTCAGGAACGTTTTGCTCAATATTACGCAGCGATCGATCCTGCCGATCATGAAATAATCGGGTTATTTTATGGAGGCTTTGCCGTATTGGGTTTAACGATCGGATCATTGGTCGGCTTCTTAGCTAGCGGAGGCGTACCGGAATTTATGCATACCGGCTGGATCTACACATTGATCGGCATCTTAGCTGGTGTCTTGATCGGAACTGGATTTGGTTTGATCGCTAATGCTATTTTGACCCCAAAATCCAAAATATAGACTTGATCGAAAATACAAAAAAAGCGGTGTAGTATTCGTACTACATCGCTTTTTATTGTTTATTTGTAACGATCTTCAAAGTTATTGCGATCATATTCAGAATCATCTTTTTTGTCTTCATCTTTTGTTTCAGACTGGACAGTTTCTTCTGTTTTTTCATTGTTCGCTTTTACTTCTTCTGCTTCGTCGTGCAATTCTTTTTTCGCATCTTCAAAGTCTTGTTTTTCTTCAGCTTGTTTTTGTGCGTCTTTTTCTTCTAACGCACGTTTTGCTTCTTCAAATGTTTGGGCCTTTTCACTTGGGAATTGGCTATCGATAACATCTTGAGGCATAACACCATCTTCAAACAACGACTTGATGCTGCGCGCATCTAATGTTTCAAATTCAAGTAGTTTTTCTGCGATCAGTTTGTGTTGAGCACGATGTGCTTCGATGATTTCATGCGCTTTATCATGAGCTTCCATCAAGATACGGCGTACTTCTTGATCGATTTCAAATGCTACTTGTTCAGAGTAAGCTTTAGTTTGACCATAATCACGGCCAACAAAGACTTGATGGTTTCCTTCATATTGAACAGGACCTAATTTGTCGCTCATCCCATATTCAGTGACCATACTGCGCGCAATTCCTGTTGCTTGTTCAAAGTCATTTGATGCACCAGTTGATTGAACACCGAAGATGATTTCTTCTGCTGTACGTCCGCCAAGTAAGCCAACGATTTGTTCAAACATATCTTCTTTAGTCATCAAGAATTGATCTTCTTTTGGTAAAGCGATCATATATCCGCCAGCACGTCCGCGCGGAATGATCGTTACTTTGTGAACGATACGAGCACGGCTTAGAACTAAACCAACAATCGTATGTCCCGCTTCATGATATGCAACCATTTCACGTTCTTTCTTGTTGATCACACGATCTTTCTTCGCTGGTCCGGCAATCACGCGATCTTCTGCTTCATCCACGTCGGACGCATCGATTTTCTTTTTATTACGACGAGCTGCAACTAAAGCTGCTTCGTTTAAGACATTTTCTAGATCAGCACCAGCAAAGCCTGGTGTTTGTTGTGCAACAACTTTTAAGT